>JAJBBL010000178.1 GCA_020532365.1 Candidatus Cloacimonadota bacterium
ACTAAAGTTGTCATCGACAAGATTCACGAATTCAGCAAAGAGATCTCCAGCTCCGAAGAGATTGCACAGATCGGAACTATTTCAGCTAATAACGATCCAGAGATCGGAAGACTTATTGCTGAGGCTATGGATTCTGTAGGCAAAGAGGGGATCATCAACGTTGAAGAAGCTAAATCAATTAGTACCTATTTAGAGAAAGTCAAGGGAACACAGTTTGATCGTGGTTACGTATCTCCATATTTCGCAACTGATACTGACAAAATGATTGCAGAGCTTGCTGATCCATATATTCTCTTATACGACAAAAAAATCAGTGTAATGAAAGACTTGCTTCCGATTTTGCAAGAAGTTGCGCAATCAGGTAAACCACTCTTAATTATCGCTGAAGATATAGAGGGTGAGGCGTTGGCTACACTCGTTGTCAACAAGCTTCGTGGCACTATCAACGTAGCCGCTGTTAAAGCACCAGGATTTGGTGACAGACGTAAAGCTATGATGGAAGATATTGCTATCCTTACCGGTGGACAAGTAGTCTCCGAAGACTTAGGGCGCAAACTCGACAGCATTACAATCGCTGATCTTGGAAGTGCAAAGAAAGTTATCGTTGAAAAAGAGAATACCATTATCCGTGAAGGTGCCGGTACAAAAGAAGATATCGACGCAAGAGTAAAGCAGATTAAAACTCAAATCGAAGATACTACCTCCGATTACGATCGTGAGAAGCTTCAAGAAAGATTGGCCAAACTTACCTCAGGTGTCGCCGTTATCAAAATTGGCGCAGCTACAGAAACTGAGATGAAAGAGAAAAAAGCGAGAGTTGATGACGCACTTCACGCTACAAGAGCTGCAGTTGAAGAGGGAATCGTCACCGGTGGTGGTGTATGTCTTGTTCACGCAACAAAAGCTATTGACTCTATTGAGTTCAGCAATCACGAAGAGAAGGTTGCCGCTGATATTCTGAAAAAAGCTTTAGTTATACCCGCTTACCAGATTGCTAAGAATGCAGGGGAAGAGGGTGCTATCGTAGTAGAGAAACTTAAAGAGAGTGACGACATTCACTTTGGTTTCAATGCTGACACAGCTGTTTTCGAAGACATTTACAAAGCAGGAATCATTGATCCAGCTAAAGTTGTTCGCTCAGCAGTCCAACACGCAGTAAGTATTTCAGGATTGTTCTTGACAACAGAATGTATCATCACCGATATTAAGGAAGATGAGCCTCCGATGCCACCAATGCCAGGCGGCGGAATGGGCGGTATGTATTAATTACCTGAGTCGAGAATAGATAATAAATAAACCTTATCGAGCAATAGTTGTCCGCAAAACAGAGGGCAACTATTGCTTTATTTTTAAGGCATAAACTGTTGGAAGTCATTTCATCCTTGACATATATTACAGGTGTAAAATATTTTGACACGATAAACAATAACTAAGGAGAGTTGTCTTTATGAGAACGCTTACACCAAAGAAGGACCAGATAGTCCAAGATTGGTTCTTGATAGATGCTGAAGGTCAAACTTTGGGCAGATTATCTACCAATATCGCCAGAATTTTAAGAGGGAAGAATAAACCCTATTTCGTACCTCATATCGATACAGGCGATTACGTAGTAGTGATTAATGCTGATAAAGTGAAGCTTACAGGTAACAAAGAACTACAAAAAACTTATAAGAGTTATAGCGGTTATCCCGGTGGTTTAAAGATCACCCCATTCCTTAAAGTAAAGGAAGAAAAACCGGAAGAAATCATCCTGAAAGCTGTGAAAGGTATGCTCCCAAAAAACCCGATGGGAAGACAACAATTAACTAAGCTTAAGGTATATCGCGGAAGCGAACACCCGCACGCGGCACAAAAGCCGACAGTGCTTACTTTTAATGAGATGGAGGCATAAAACAATATGCAATATTTTGACGCAGTTGGCAAAAGAAAGACTTCTGTTGCCCGTGTAAGAATTAGCCCAGGTACAGGAAAGAGAATTATTAATAACATCCAAATGAATCGCTACCTTGCTCGCGAAACTTTGGAGATGATCGTCGAGCAACCTTTACAGATTGCAGAACTTTCAGATAAAATTGACGTTAAAGTTAACGTCGTCGGTGGTGGGTTGTCAGGTCAAGCAGGCGCTATCAGACACGGTATTACCCGTGCATTAGTGAAGTATGACGAAACCCTTAAAGACGATTTGAAAAAGAAAGGCTTGTTGACCCGCGACTCTCGAATGGTCGAGAGAAAGAAGAGTGGAAGACCTAAAGCAAGAAAGAAATTCCAATTCTCTAAACGTTAATACCAATATAAACAAAAACCAACTTCTCTTAGGAGTTGCAAAGCGGTGTGCTCAACAGGTAGTGGTTCGTCCAGAATACGAATCACTACGCTTGAGTATTGAATTGCGTGTATCCTGAGTGAAAAATAAAAACCGTAAGGAGTATATATGTCAGTTGTTCAAATGAAACAATTGCTTGAGTCCGGTGTACACTTCGGACATCAAACCCACAAATGGAACCCCAAAATGAAGAAATATATCTTCATCAAAAGAAATGGGATACATATCATTGACCTTAAACAGACCGTTGACGCTATCAACGAAGCTTATATGTTTATCCGTGAAGCAGCTTCAAGAGGAGAATACGTCCTCTTTGTAGGTACTAAAAAGCAATCAAAAGACGCTATCGAAGCAGCTGCTAAAAAAAGTGGCGCATTCCACGTAAGTAATAGATGGTACGGTGGTATGCTGACCAATATGGAAACTATTAGAAAAAGTATCGCTAAATTAGACTATTATGAATATCTCGTCGAAAGTGGTACCATCAATAGCTTCACTAAACTCGAAGCTACCAGAATGAAAAGAAATTATGATAAAATACTTAACGCGCTCGGCGGTATCAGAGGAATGGACGCACTCCCCAGCGCTGTGGTTATTATCGATACTATGTATGAAGAGATTGCAGTGTTAGAAGCAAGAAAGCTTAAAATACCTATCGTCGGAATGGTCGATACAAACTGTGACCCAGATCTCATTGACTATGTTATCCCAGCCAATGATGACGCAATTAGAGCAATCCATTTAATTACTGATATTCTGGCAAATGCTGTCGTCGAAGGGCGCCAAATTATGATGGAAGGAAGCGCTGACGAACCTAAAGCAGAAACTGAAACTGACGTAGAAGAAATAGATAAAGAGGAGTTAGTCGAAGAACTTAAAATGGAAGAGAATGATTTCGACGACGTAAAAGAAGAGACTGACGAAAAAGAAGAATAAATTAAGCAGCTGAACTGAAGAATAGCTTGTAAGAAAGGAGAGTAAAGAATGGAAATTACTGCAAGTATGGTCAAAGAACTCCGTGAAAAAACCGGAGCCGGTATGATGGACTGTAAAAAAGCTTTAGTCCATACCAATGGGAATATGGACGAGGCTGTTAAATACCTCAGAGAAAAGGGGATTAGTAAAGCTGCTTCAAAAATGGAAAGAGAAGCAAAAGAAGGTAGAATATATGCTTATATTCATTCCAATAATAGACTCGGTGTGTTAGTTGAAGTTAACTGCGAAACTGACTTCGTAGCAAGAACTGAAGATTTTGAAGAGCTCTGTAAAAACATTGCTATGCATATCGCCGCTTCGAATCCGATGGCTGTAAATGAAGAGCAGCTCGATCAAGAACTGCTAAAAAAAGAATACGAAATCTACTATAATAAAGCTATCAACGAAGGGAAACCTGAAAATATAGCTAAAAAAGTGGCCGATGGACAAATCCAAAAATATGTCGCCCAAAACTGTTTGATGGAACAAGAATACGTTCGCGATCCAGACAAAACCGTTAAAGTTATGCTTACCGAAGCTATCTCAAAAATGGGAGAGAATATCCAGATTGCCAGGTTCGAAAGATATTCATTGGGTGAGTAAAATGCCACAATACGAACCGGAAAAGATACAACGTGTAGTCCTTAAAATCAGCGGCGAGTTCTTAGCTGGTGATAGAGGATACGGCTATGATCACGACGTGCTTGAGAGACTGGCCGAAGAACTGATTGATATCAAAAAATTAGGTATAAGTGTCGGTATTGTGATTGGGGGCGGAAACCTCTATAGAGGAGCTAAAGGTGAGGCTGAAGGGTTAGATCGGGTGACCGGCGATAACGTTGGAATGCTCGCTACTATCCAAAATAGCTTGGTGCTAAACGACTATATTAGACGGATGAACTTCCAAGCAGAAGTGTTCTCAGCACTACAATGTGATAAAGTCTGCCACTTCTATATCCCGAGAGAAGCGGAAGTCTCTCTACGTAAAGGGAGAATAGTTCTACTGGCTGCCGGTACAGGCAACCCTTTCTTTACAACCGATACCGCTGCCGTATTAAGAGCTGTCGAACTTAAAGCTGATCTCGTTTTGAAAGGGACTAAAGTTGACGGAGTATTCAGCTCAGATCCGGTTAAGAATAAAAAGGCTGTTTTCTACCCTGAAATAACCTTCGATGAAGTACTTGCCAAAAGACTTAACGTTATGGATATGACGGCGTTCTCCCTTGCAAGAGATAACAATATTCCGATTAAAGTGTTTAATATCACAAAAAAAGGTAATATCAGAGCCGCTATTCTGAAAAGAGATGAAGGTACCTTTATTTACTAAAAATTAATGGAGAAGAAGATGAACGACGTATTGAAGATGCTCGAAGATAAGATGCAAAAAACATTTGAATCTATGAGTAACCAATTCATTAAATTACGCACTGGTAGAGCAAGTGTTTCAATATTGGACGACATTAAAATCAATTATTACGGTGAGCCTACACCTGTTAAACAACTATGTAATATCTCAACACCAGAACCTCGCTTGATCGTTATACAACCTTGGGATAAAACATCGCTTACTGATATAGAAAAAGCTATCCTGTCTGCTAATATCGGGATTACACCCGAAAATGATGGGAAAGTTATTAGACTGCCATTCCAACCACTCACCGAAGAAAAGAGAAAAGAGATAGTTAAACAAATTAAAAAGCTCTCTGAAGATACTAAGATCGGTGTCAGAAATATTCGTCGCGAAGGGAATGATATGGCTAAACAAAAAGAAAAAGATAGCGAAATAACCGAAGATGAACATAAAAGATATCAGAAAGATATTCAAGATCTGACTGATAAATGGATCGATAAAATTACAGAGGCTGCAAATAATAAAGAAAGTGAAGTAATGTCGATCTAAGAGGTGATTTTGATGAAGTATATAATCACTTCTGAATGTGTGAATTGTGGTGAATGTGTGGATGTTTGCCCTGTATCTGCTATCATCGATGGTGAAGAACACTACTTCATTACAGATGCCTGCATCTGCTGCGGTAAATGCGTTGAAGTATGCCCCGTTGAAGCAATACATATAAATAATAAAAAGTAACCTCCCGATTCTAAGTGGTGAATAGGAGATTGGTTTCCAAATAAATTCGAAACGGAGTGCTTCTCTTACCAGGAGTGCTTCGTTTTTCGTTTATAGAGTTAACATTTATTAGTAGTGAGAATCGTCTATGAAAGTATTAGTTATTGGTAATGGTGGACGTGAGAGCGCCATCGTCAGAACATTGTCAAAGAGTAGCAAAGTTAGCCAAGTTTTTGCTTCGCCCGGTAATGTTGGTATGCTAAAAGAGGCAAAGTTGCTCGAATTTAAGAGCTTTCAGGATACCTATAACGAGATTGTTAATAATAGAATCGACCTTGTAATAGTAGGACCTGAACAATATCTCAGCGAAGGGATTGTAGACTACTTGTCAGAACGTAAAGTGCCGGTAATTGGACCTACAAAACAGGCCGCAATGCTCGAAAGTAGCAAAGTTTATGCCAAAGAACAGATGCAAAGATATAACATACCTACCGCTGAATTCGCCAGCTTTACCTCACTTAAAGATGCACAAAACTACATTAAAAAAGCTAAATACCCCTTGGTTATCAAAGCCGATGGATTGGCTGCCGGTAAAGGGGTGGTCATTGCAGATAACTATGAACAGGCAAGTAATGCCCTTGTCCAAATGATGGATGAGTTGGCTTTCGGTAATGCCGGCGCGAGAGTTGTGATAGAAGAGTATTTGGTAGGCTGGGAAGGCTCAGTGTTTGCATTTACTGATGGCGACGATTATAAGTTAACCATATTTTCGCAAGACCATAAGAGAATCTTAGACGGTGATTTAGGGGCTAATACCGGTGGAATGGGCGCTTATGCTCCGCTCGATTTAGCTGCACCATACATACAAGAGATTGAGAAAAGTGTGTTTCAGCCTCTATTTAATGGACTCAAAAAGGAAGGGGTTAAATACCAAGGAATACTCTATGCCGGAATGATCTTTACTGAAAAAGGACCTTATGTCCTTGAATATAATTGCCGCTTAGGAGATCCGGAGACACAAGCGGTGTTGCCACTGCTTAAAACTGACTTTATTGATATTTGTGAGGCGATTGATTCTGAGCAGATACGACACTTGAACCTCGAATGGTCTGACCAGTACGCGGTTAATATAGTGGCTGCCTCTCAAGGCTATCCTGATAAATATGATAAGGGGAAACTGATAACCGTTGACCCGAAACTATACGATATTGAAGGGGTTGAGCTGTTCTATGCCAACGTTGCAAAAAAAGATAATAGCGATAACCTTTACACAGACGGAGGGCGTGTGCTCTCGCTGACTGCATTAGCGGAAAGCTTAGATGATTCTATTGTCAAAGCCTACTCCGCAATGGATTTAATTCACTTTGAGAATATGTACTACCGAAAAGACATTGCGCGTAATCGGTCTTAAATGAGGTATTGGAATTTGATTTGTATTAGTAGAAAAGGAGGAGTAGCATTGTCAGCCGTAAGAAACTTAGTGCCAAATCTAACTATAGAACAAAAGTTGGTGACCTTTCTAACTTTTATTCTTGTTTTAACGTTCTCGTCGCAGCTCGTAGCTACCGTATTTGACATAGTAAGTGTTTCTGAAAGTGAGGTTGTCCTCCACTATAAACTGTCCGAGTACGAACTCAACACATTTGAATATGAAGGTGTGAAATACACTAAAATAGAGGGCGATTTTGTTAATTACCATAGCAAAGAGGGATACCCCAAACTCCCTTACTTTACTGATAATGTCGGTATACCTGTCGATGGTTCAATCGGACTCAGTGTCAGAAAAGTAGTAAGTGAGACTGTAGCAAATATTTCGGTCTATCCAGCTGAAAGAATGGTTGTGGAAGATATGGAGGCTGACTTTGTATTTTACCGTGACCCTGCAGCTTATAGCAGTGCTGCCGAATACCCTTTACAAATATTACACAACGGCGTCACCGCCTTTGTCGGCGATAGACGGTTTGCAAGCTTCGTCTTTAACCCTTTCAGATATAACGCTCACAATAAAGAGTTGACGATTATCAAAGAGGCTGAAATCGTTATCAATATCAGAGGGAATATGAGTGTGTCTCGTACCACTTTTACCGGACGTAACTATATCGATAAGGCTGGAGACAGCTTCTTCATAAATAATGAGTTCTCGCAATATTGGCGTAAAGAGCTTCAACCCTCAAACGATTATCACAACACACGTAACAGCTTAGGGGATGAAATACAGTTCGTCGTGGATACTGAAGGGATTTATAAGGTTACCTATGAACAGATAGAAAATGCCCTTAAAGAATGGGAAGAAGAACTTGAGTATAAACCAGACTTCGACCTGAAAAGAATAGACCCGCGTAAACTTCAATTGGAAAATCAACACGGAGTAGTACCTATACACTTTGTCGGGGAAAGAGATGGTTCGTTCGATCCGGGCGACTATTTTGAGTTCTATGGAGATAGACATTACGGTAAAGATGGTTATTACGATACCTTTACCTCCGAAAATATTTACACTTTGAAGTTGGTTGAAGACCTCGGTGCAAGAATGGCTGTAGAAAGTGGCGGAATCAAAGAGACAAACCCGAGAGAGTATGTCTTGCCAGTGTCTTATGAATACACAGCCCATTTCGAGCAACAAAGCGCATACAGTAAGCTCGGTACATACCGTCGACAATACCGCGAAGACCTCTGGTTCTGGAAGACTATTAGAGCACCTGAGTTAGACGTTACTAAGTTTGAACTCGAATACCCACACCAGACACACTTGCGTACCTTCGATGCTACCGTCTGTTTAGTCGGCTCCACCGATATGCAACAGTCGATAAATGATCACCACGCCAGAGTTAGAATTAACTCAAGCTTTATCGACGATCAAAGATGGTCGGGGCAGAGTGATAAAATATTTGTAAATACACAGCCATTACCTAACCAATCACTGACTCACGGGGCTAATCACCTTTACATCGATATGCCGGGCGATACCCCTTCAGGTAACTTAGAAGCAATATTCTTAGACTACTTTACCATCAAGTACTGGCGTGAGTATAAAACTGATAAAAACTATATTAAAATAGCACCCCCTTCAAATAGACCCCTCGGCCTCTACCAGTTCGAAATAGAGAACTTTACAGATGAAGATGTCTCAGTCTATAAAATTAACTCGAGTGTAATGGAAAATATTCAGATTACCCCTTTCTCAGAAGCAGGTGTGGCACCCTATACAATCACTTTCCAAGACGATGTAGTCTCATATGAAATCGAATATATCGTTCTCAGCGAAGCAATGAAAAAGAAACCTAAGCGGATTAGACCGAGATACGCTTCCGATCTAAGAAATCCGTCTAACGTTGCAGACTATGTGATAATTACCGCTCGTGAGTTTGTCGACGATGAAGGCACTCAACTGTTTAAAGATACTTGGTCAAACGAAGGGTATCTGGTTAAGGTTGTTGATGTGCAGAATATTTTTGATGAGTTTAATCACGGAATCCGCTCAGATCAAGCTATTAAAGACTTCTTAACATACGCTTATAATAATTGGAGTATCCCGATGACTCACGTTTTACTACTTGGCAAAGGATTGTACGACGAGCGAGACCATAGCGTAAACAGAAAGTATAACCATATCCCATTTCATAGAGTTTGGACTTATAAGGTCGGCGCTACACCGAGTGATAACTGGTTTGCCTGTATAGTCGGCGACGATATGGTGCCAGACCTTCACATAGCACGTCTTACAGTATGGGAAGCTGAGCAGATTTTACCCTTAGCTGAGAAAACAGTTCAATATTTGAACGATCCTGATACACGTTGGAAAACCCGTGTTACCCTAACGGCAGGCGGTAAAGTATCTGATGGAAACGATATATTTGCTCAGCAGAGTGAGAATATTAGACGTCGCTGGATACCTGAGAATTACGATGTGTTAAGGGTTTATTCAAACACTCAGACTGTTTCTAAAGAATATCAGGGGGGTACTTTCCAACTGAAAGATAGTTGGAACTCAGGTACCTCTTACTTACAATTTATGGGTCACGGCGGTGGACGTATTTGGGCTGACTATAACCTGCTGAATAATAATGACGTGCGTACCTTGAATAACGATAAATATCCCTTTGTGAACAGTTTGTCTTGTTATCCTGCTGACTTCTCAGTCTCAGGTACAGGGAGTATTGGTGAATCGATGGTTATAACTCCAAACAGGGGTGCGATTGCCCACTTAGGATTTACCGGGATGGGATACCTCATAGAAGACTTAACAGTGGGATATCATACTACAGAGGCTATTTTTCATCGACGTCTCGATACTTTTGGAGAGATAGCTTCCTACACTAAAGCAAAAACGTATGCGACAATTCTAAATGAATACCCCCAAACCGCATTGACTGAATGCTCTGTCTTATTCGCAGACCCGATGCTCGGATTTTCATTACCCAAGGATAAGGTGGAAGTTGAGCTCAATAAATATAACATTACAGAGGGCGATACGCTCAAGATTACCGTTAATATGGGGAACGACATCAGGTTTGCTCGCTTTATGATTCAAAACAGTGATGAGATTACTCAAAATATCCCTTACGATATGCCGGTTATTAACGGCGTTTTTGAAACAGAATACAAAGTACCAGACTCAAATTTAAATAACTATTCGAGGATAGTGAAAGTTTATGGTTTTGGCGATGGAAAGACTGTTATCGGAATGGCCAACTATAGCGTCGGTAAATCCTCTTTCGCTAACTATGGCACTATCCCAGAAAGTCCGACATATGCCGACTCTATCTACATCTCAGCAAATATCTTCGACACAAATGGGGTCAAAGAGGTAAAGTGTGTACTCGGAAGCGAAGAGAGGAAAATGCACTACGATGCCAAGTTAAATAAATATATCACTGAATCTCCGTTTCCACCAGCTAAAGCAGGTTCTTTCGCTCGGTATCGTTTTGTGTTAACAACTGATAACGACCAAACAGTGGAGTCAGAAGAGTATGTTTTCCGAGTGCTCGGTCCCGACTTAGAAGTAACAAACATAGAGTTCTCTTCTTACAAAGGTAAGCCAGCTATGAAAGTCTGGGTTAAGAATTACGGAGAGGTTGAGGCTCCAGCTTCATCCTTCAAATA
>JAJBBL010000127.1 GCA_020532365.1 Candidatus Cloacimonadota bacterium
CCCGTTTTAAATGGTTGTTTTTCTTTAGAAGCTTACTATACTTTAGTTGAATGGACAAATAATTTCGTAGTTGACAAAGAGAGCTCTGTTTCCTATAAAGTTTTAGTGAGTCAGCTATGGAGCCGTTTGTTTATAAAAAAATGTGAGGTATAGAGATGAAAATAAGATCAGATGACGTTCTTTTTGTGATGATTGACCTACAGGATAAGTTCCGTCCACATATTGGTGATATCGACCGAGTTGTAGCTAATACGAATGTATTAAACAGGGCAGCTGAGCTCTTAAACATACCACTTGTAATAACCGAGCAATACCCTAAAGGGCTCGGCAAAACATTTGAAGATATCTACCAACCGGAACATAAGGTGATGTTTGAGAAGACACGGTTTAGCATCTTCGATGAGACAATAGGGAAATATATTGATTCGTTAGAGAAACAGCAGTTGGTGATCTATGGTATTGAGACACATGTTTGCGTAATGCAAACTGTTTTAGACGCTCTGGAGAAGAATTATGTACCGATAGTAGTCCAGGATGCGGTATCTTCTATTTCTAAGATTGACAAAGAAATAGCTATCAATAGAATGCTGTCAGAGAAGGCGGTTGTAGTGTCGACCGAGATGCTTCTCTTTGAGTTGATAAAAGATGCAATACATCCAGATTTTAAAGAGATAAGTAACCTTGTTAAGAGTAGATAGGCTTGTTAATCTATTTTTTGAGTGAGAAGAGGGGGTGTTATGAAGACCTATAAAGAAGCTAATGTGGCGGGTATGTTTTATCCTGATGACCCTGTTGAATTGAGAGGGCTGATCGATAGTTTGATGAATAATGTATCAATAGATTTATCCGACGTTAGCGATATCTTAGGTGTTATTGCACCACACGCAGGGTACGTTTACTCGGGACAGGGTGCTGCTTATTCGTATATGGCGCTTAGAGAAAATGACTTTGATCTTGCCGTGATAATTGCCCCTTCACATCAGTTTGCCGACTTCTATTTTTCGCTCGGTAACTATGAATATTATAATACACCATTGGGTAGTATTAAAGTGGAAGGTGAGCTCGTTAGTAAGCTATTAGAAGATGAGAGATTTGTCTTCTACCCCTACGCTCATTCAAGAGAGCATTCTATTGAAGTACAGCTCCCATTCTTGCAAGTGATACGACCAGAAGCGACCATTTTACCGATACTGATAGGACGACAGTTTGACTCAAGTAGTCAATATCTGAGCGATACGTTGATCAACGTAATCGGCGAAAGGTTGGATAAGACTGTGTTTATCATCAGCTCTGACCTATCACACTATCATAGTTCCACTATAGCAGAAAAGATGGATTTACAATTGGCTGAAGCGATTGAAAAATTAGACGTTGAGAAGTTCAGTAGCCTGATAAAACTAAGAGAGTCAGAGGCGTGCGGTTACGGTGCGATAATGACCTTACTGCATATGGCTCAGAGGCTTGTCTTCCCACACGTTAAGAGATTGTATTATACTCATTCAGGGGAGGTGAGCCACGATTACTCACAAGTAGTCGGCTATCTTTCATCACTCTTTTATCGGTAAGTTTTAGCGGAGGCTGTATTATGCTTAACAAAGAACAAAAAAAGATACTGCTAAGTCTGGCAAGGGAATCTATAGTATCCCGTTTAGAAAGTCGTGAGATAGATGTAGTTGAATCTTTAGATAATGTGTTTAAGGAAAAGAGAGGGCTGTTTGTTACGCTGGAGCGGAATGGTGATCTTCGAGGCTGCATCGGATATGTCAGAGGTTATAAAAGCGTCTGGAGCTCTGTTATAGAAATGGCGCAAGCAGCTGCATTTAACGATAGAAGGTTTAGACCGGTGAGTAAAAAAGAGATAGAGCAGGTCAATATTGAGATATCCCTTTTGTCAGAACTAATTCCAGTAAGCCCTGCAGAGCTTGATCAAATCAAAGTAGGGAGGGATGGCTTATACATCGAAGGGATGTATGGATCGGGTCTCTTGCTTCCACAAGTAGCTGTTGATTGGGGGTGGGACAGATCGACGTTTTTGCGAGAAGTTTGTCTTAAAGCGGGGTTAGGGGGGAGCTGTTATTTAGTATCGAGCAATCAGTTATACAGGTTTAGCGCAGAAATATTATCTGACTTAGAAGAAAATTAGTTGACAACTGTTGCTAATATATAATCTTGGCAGAACAGGTCATTGATGCGGGAATAGCTCAGTGGTAGAGCGCTACCTTGCCAAGGTAGATGTCGCGGGTTCGACCCCCGTTTCCCGCTCCATTTTTTTAAGGTGGCGACATAGCCAAGCGGTAAGGCGAGGGTCTGCAAAATCCTTATTCCCCGGTTCAAATCCGGGTGTCGCCTCCAAATTAGCTATATTCGCCGGAGTGGTGGAACAGGTAGACACAAGGGACTTAAAATCCCTCGGGCGTATAACCCGTGCCGGTTCAAGTCCGGCCTCTGGTACCATATATAAAACAGCTCGCAAGGGCTGTTTTTTTATTGCTTCATAATAACTTATAAACGACTCTATAGTACACCCCATCTTATCCCTTTACAGAATAACGATACCCTAAATAAATAGTCTGGTATTATGCCAAGAATGGCTTATAATATAGATAAGAGATGAATAATGCAATTAGAACATATAAAGGAGTAAATTATGCGAGTAATATCAGTAGGTGGCTACACTAAAACAGGGAAAACTTCGACTACTACGTTGATTATTAGTGAGCTGAAGAAAAGAGGGTATACCGTATCATCAATTAAAGATATTCACTTTGAAGCGTTTACAATGGAGCGTGAAGGTTCCGATAGCTGGCAACATCGCGATGCTGGGGCTGAAGCGGTTATAGCACGTGGTCTTAAAGAGACTTTCTATATCAGACCTAAAAAGATGCCGCTGTCAGATATGTTGGCTATGTTTGATACAGACTGGGTTGTCATCGAAGGGATGAAAAGAGAACCGTTGCCCAAAATAATAGCCGCTGAGTCAATAGAACAACTCGAGGAGTTAGTGGATAAAAACACGTTCTGTATTACCGGTAAAATCAGCAAAGAACTGAAAGAATTTAAAGGAGTTCCTGTGCTGGATAACTTCGAGCAGGCTGACGAGATAATGAAGCTGGTCGAGGAGAAAGTATTTGAGGTTTTACCACTCGCTGATGAAGAGTGTTGCACTGAATGCGGCTTCAGCTGCTTTGATATGGTGGGCGAGATTTTGGCCGGACGAATGAAGAGAGAGGATTGTAAAACTGACCATAAACAAGATATTAAACTATATGTGGCTGGTAAAGAGATAACTATCGTGCCGTTTGTGCAAAGAATCTTGAAAACAATGGTCACCGGCTTTGTTAGTAACCTGCACGGCTATAAAGAGGGAGAGATCGAGATCAAGATTAAATGAAGTCAGAACTGACTGTTTCCCCCGATAAGAAAAGCATCGTTAAAAAGTGCCGATGCAGAAAAGAGTTTGAGAATGAGTTGAGGGTGTATCGTCTTAACTTGGACTTTACCCCTCGACTGCTTTCCCATAATGAAGAGACTCTTGAGATAGAGATGTCATACATAGATGGGGCTCACCTGTGGGGGGTTAACAGTATCGATTTTATAGCTTTAGGTGATCTGTTTGGGAAGTTTCATAGCTCCTATAAGGAAGGAGAGATGGTTTTATCACACCGAGATACTAACCCCCGTAACTACCTCTATGATATAAGTTCAAAAAAATACTACTTTATCGACTTCGCAGAATCTGGACTTAGCTTTCCTGAAAACGATTTGGTCTGCTTTCTACTGTTCTGGGGAGCAAACTGTCATCCATCAGAGTTTGACCATATAATGGTCGGCTTCTTAAGGGGCTATCATAACTATATTGAAATGCTGGATAAGAATAGAATAAGTCTGTTTAGGGAGTGGTTTGATGATTTTGACGAGCGACGTCGAGTCTATGGCAAAACACCTTGCCTGAATCAAGACTGGCAAGAGAGAAATAGAGCAAAACTGTTAGACGAGTTTTACCAACTACTGAGGTAAACGCTCGATTGAAAGCCATAAAAAAAGGGGTGTCGCAAGAGACACCCCCTTTTATTTATGTAACTTACTGTTATCTTAGTTTTGGATGAAGTGAAGCGAGTAATCTATCAAGTAACTCTGGTTTATCTTTAACGTCAGATGCCATCAGATAGTCTCTTCTTTGGTTAAAGCGGTTCTCGATTGTGCCAAGATACTCATCCATATTCTCACGTGTTGCAGGGTTGTACATATCGTAGAAGCCTGGCAGTATTTTCTCTATACTCTCTTTGGTGGGGATAAGTGAGCCTGGAAGTATTGGCCATTCTTCCCACTCTAACTGATCCATTAGAATAGCTGTTTGAAGAGTGAGCGAAGTTTGGAGTTTGATCGGGGTTGAGTCTGTATCACTGCTCTTCCAGAAGCCAGCTGAGTTGAAGGTATAACAGTTAGCGCCTAACTTTAATATCTCGTAAAATGCTGCTACGTCTTTGTGTAGTTCATAAACTCGGAACGGATTGGCAAATGGTTCAAAGACAAGCTTGTTTAACTCTTCTTCGGAAACGTTTTCAGCTCTATTTCTTCTGGTCATCAGTGTTGCACCCATTGCAACCGCAAGATCAAGGTTTGAGAACTTCAAAATAGGGGGTAGCACGTTGTCTTTGGTGAGCCAAGCAAGCGCTTCTGGGAAAGAGCACTTGTTTACCCACTGTCCAAGAAGGTCTCTATCAAAGATTGCTCGTCCGTTGTCTTGACGAACGTCTAAGCCGAGAGGGTAAACCTTACCGTCTTCCACTCTAAGAGTAGCATGATTCATAACTGTGACACAATATTTCCAGTCGGGATGGCCGATAGGTCTATTGTCTGTTTTATCAAACATTGAAGGTTCCCACACACGACAGACTTTGTCTTGAAGGTCGATTTGGAAGGCGTCGTCGTGTAGAACAACTTTATTGAACCCTTTGGGGAGTGTGCCGCCATTATCGTGGCTGTTGGTATGAGATGATTTACCTGTTCCGGAAAGTCCGTAGAAGGCGATAGAGCGCTTACCTAAGTTATGAAGCTGACTATCGTCGCAAGTAGTAAAGTCGATTTCTTTGATTCCACCGTGGCAAGCAGCCATACCAATTCTCATTCCAGAAGTCCAAGCTAAGGTTAAAGTACCCTTTTTTCTTTCTCCGAAATAGCGCATTCCGAGGTTGAAAATGACATTGTGTTTTTCATCAACAAGGGCAAGCTGTGGTCCGCCCTGATTTGAGTAATATGGGTCAGTGTTGTTCCATTCGTTGAAGCCTACAATAATGATGTCTTGAATATCGATCTCTTTGCTATCTTTGTATTCTTTCTCTAAAACTTCGTATGGAGTGAAGTTACAAAGCCAATTAAAGACGTTGCATGCATCAGATTCAGTTGTGATAAATGTGGCCTTAATCATAAGATCTTTGTCGAGACCGAGCACAGCTTCCGCTTTGATTAACTTGTGTTGCTCCAATTGGAACATAGCCTCTCTAAGATCCCCTTCTACTTTTCTCTTTTCATTGGATGGGATTCGGTTGTAGAAAACTCTCGCTTTAGCAGTCCTACCAACTATTTTACCGTGACAGTCGTTAAGAACTTTTGAACCTTTTGGGAGCCCATAACTCTCTTGGATTGCAGGGTAGATTTCTAAATCAGTCCTTGATACTCCAGGTTGTGAGAGTGCCATTTCATAAGCCTCGGCAACTGTTACTTTACGAACTTTAGGGTTGTTCATCAAGGTCTCAGCAACTGCTCTGATGGGTGACATATCCTTAATATTAGGATAAAAATCGTAACTTGTTTTACTTGCCATGTTTATACCTCCAATACGGTTTTGATTGTTTTTCTGATGAAGATAAGTTTAATGGGGTTTGTAAGTTAAGTTGATGTTCTGATGCTACTCGAATTACTTCTGATTTGATTGTGCTATGTAAGTTCGGAGTGCTCAAAACAGCTACCTGAAAGTAAAAAACAAAAAAACAGCGGTTAGGCTGTTTTTTTGTAGAAATTGTGTTTTCACTGTCTTATTAGTTAGGAATAACGTTGATGTATTTACGGCCTGACTTCTTATGAAGTTTGAACTCGACTTTGCCGTCGATCAGACTGAATATTGTAAAATCTTTTCCTAAACCGACATTATTACCCGGGTGGAACTTAGTGCCTCTCTGACGCACTATTATGTTTCCTGGGATAACAGCTTGTCCACCATAGACTTTAACTCCGAGATATTGCGGATTGCTGTCTCGTCCGTTTCTACTGCTTCCTACTCCCTTCTTTTTTGCCATACTAACCTTTCCTTAATTTTACTGAATGATATCTTTGATCTTGATTTCTGTAAAGTCTTGTCTGTGACCTTTTTTTACTCGGTAGCCTTTTCTTCTTTTCTTTTTAAAGACGATAATTTTCTTATCTCTTTTATGGCTGATTACCTCAGCTACGACTTTAACGTTTTCAATCTTAGGCGTACCAACTTTTATCTCGTTATTATCACTGATCAGAAGGATATCATCTATTTCTATCTGACTTCCTATCTCCTGCGTGCCGAGATAAGGCACCTTCAAGATAGTATCCTTTATTACTTTATATTGATTACCTTTAAATCCTACTATGGCGTACATCCAACAGCTCCTTAAGTTTTATCTAACGCTACTTATTAACGCTTATCATATTTTTCCAACGCTCGAATTCTGTCAAGCACTATATACAATTGAGAGCTCTTTCTTCCTTCCATCAAGGAAAATCTTGAACTTATCAAGCGAAAGCTTCTCGTCCTCTTCTAAAATTATTCGTAATGACATACCTTTCAAATAGTCAGGATAATTGGATAGATAAGTCCTGATCTCAGGGTTTACTATTAAAGTGATCGGCTTGTTCATCGCAAAATACTCGGCTCGCTCTAAACTACGGTGAATTTTCATCGCAATGGCTTCTCTTGAGAGAACACGGCCTGTACCATTACAAGTCTGGCAATGCTGAGAATAGGTGTTGAGTAAACCGGGACCTGTTCTTTTTCTTGTTATCTCTACCAAACCTAAGGGACCGAAATAGTAAGCTTTGTTTTTCGCTCTGTCCCTTCTTAAGTTACGTCTAAGGGTGTCGAAGACCTCGTTTTTATGCCCTTCAGAAGACATATCTATGAAGTCGACTATCACTATTCCACTAAGATCACGAAGGCGGATCTGTCTGACTAACTCAACTGCCGCTTCAAGGTTGGTGCGGCGGACTGTTGACTCATAATTCTTATTACCGATAAAGCTTCCCGTGTTGACATCGATAGTAACGAAAGCTTCCGTTTGCTCAATAACAATATTACCGCCACTCGGGAGAGGTATGTGGGAATGGAAAATGCGTTCTATCTCTTTCTCAATACCAAAAGCATCAAAAATTGGTGAGTCTTCTTCATAGAGCTCAATACGGTCAGTTAAATCGGGTGCTATATCCTTAAGAGCGGTGACTAACATTTTCATATAGTCTTTATCGTTCACAACGAGTCTATCAATGTTAGAGTTAAAGTAGTCTCTCACCAGCTTATTAGTAAGGTCATTTTGCTCGTACATGCAGGAGGGGGCGACGTCATTTTTAATCTTCTGTTCAATAATGCGCCATGATTGATAAAGCCCTTGGTATTCGGCAATGAATTCTTCTTCGGAATTACCTTCAGCATCGGTTCTAACAATCAACCCTACGTCTTGCGCCTTAATCTTAGCAAGGATATTTCTAATACGCCCCTTTTCCGAACCAGAGCTAATCTTTTTAGAGATAGCAATCTTCTCTTTGTTTGGAAAGAGGACGAGATATTTTCCCGGTATAGAGATTTGACCTGTTACTCTTGCCCCTTTTTTGTTGATCGGTCCTTTTTGTACTTGGACTATGATCTCTTGTCCTTTAGTGAGGAGCTTATTAATTTTAGAGCTATCGCTATTTCTGCGATCGTTGCGGTCTTGTTGATGGTTGTTGTCATTGTCATCAAAAAAGTCAGTAACGATATCCGAGTAGTGTAAAAAAGCGGTTCTTTCGAGTCCGATATCAATAAAGGCGGCACCCATACCTGGGAGAATATCTTTGACGACACCTTTGTAGATGTTGCCAATGATGTTTCCTTTGTCTTTAGTTTCTACTACTAACTCGACCAGTTTATTATCTTCGAGTATAGCCAATCTCTTTTCCAGAGGGTGTATGTTAAGAACAATTTCATTCATAGATTATTTTTCTCCCTATAGAAACAAATAGTAGGGGCTTATTAAATCGTCAAGACTTTTTTCTTTTTTCTTGACATTAAAACACTGTTTGTAACTCTGACGAGCATAAGAAGTGTTGATGCGAGGTGGAGCAGTTTGGTAGCTCGTCGGGCTCATAACCCGAAGGCCAGGGGTTCAAATCCTCTCCTCGCTACCATTTTGGCGGCGTAGCTCAGCTGGTCAGAGCATCGGAATCATAATCCGAGTGTCCGGGGTTCAAGTCCCTGCGCCGCTACCAATTTTAAAACAACTTTTATGGTAAATGCGCCAGTGGCTCAGTGGATAGAGCAACGGCCTTCTAAGCCGTAGGTCAGAGGTTCGAATCCTCTCTGGCGTGCCATTTTTCGTGGTGGCTGTAGTTCAACCGGTTAGAGCACTGGATTGTGGTTCCAGATGTTGTGGGTTCGAGTCCCATCAGCCACCCCACTTAAAAATACTCCCATCCGTTAAGTCATCAAAACTATGCGAATAGAGATAATACTATCTAATGTTAATCCAATACTCTGATAATCATTGAACCGATGTAAATCTGATAAATGACGACATTACTTGACATTTTAGTTGTACAATCGAAACAGGCATAAGAGGTACTATCTAATAATGATAAAAAGAATCGAGAATATCATCCTTATATTGGCATTACTCGTCGGCTTAACTCTATTGCTGGCCGACGATGATAGAGATAAAGACTCCAGTATGACTGAAGAGTCTGCACTCAGCTTGCCTTTTAAAGTCGAGACCGACTCGGTATCATATGTTGCGGATAGTATTTATTATGACGTTAAAAACGATAAGATAACCCTTACTTCAGGCGCCAAGATGAAGTACCGCTCATCTGAGGTAAAGTCTGACCAGATAATAATAGATCTTTCAAACGACCAAGTAAATACAGTAGGGGAGACCTGGCTCATAGAAGGGGCACAAGAGCTTTATGGAGATGGGGTATCCTATAACATCGAATCAGAAAAAGGTATTATAGCAAGTGGAACCAGTCGTTTCGAGAAAGGCTTTTATAATGGGCGCGAAATAAGAAAGATTGACGAAGAGGTTTACGACGTTGATGACGGCTACTTCACGACTTGCGACAATAAAGAGCCTCATTTCTATATTAATGCTAAACAGATGCGTCTCTATTATAAGGATAAAGTAGTTGCTAAACCTGTCACATTTTACGTTAACCACTTTCCTGTATTGTTTATCCCATTTGGCACTTTTAGCATTAAAACCGATAGGACACGTGGCTTTTTAGTGCCAGAGCCCGGCTATAACAGTGTCGATGGCAAGTATATCGAAAACATAGCCTACTATACATTTTATGACGATTACGTCGAAGCGTTGGCAGCTATTGATTGGCGCGAAAAGACAGGCTGGGAAGGGAGGTTTGAGAGTAAGTATCTTAAACGATACTTCTTTAACGGTAGCTTTGATGCTCGTTTTCAAAATAGAACAGAGTCTGCTGGCACTTCCAGACAGGAATGGTATTTGAGAGGGAGGCATCGCCAAGATTTTATTGATAACTCAAGTCTTGACGCTAACCTCGAATTTATTAGCAGTAAAACCATATGGGAGAGTTCTGAGAACATTGATGAAAGGCTTAACGAAAAAGTTACCTCATCAATCGCCTATCGTAAACAATTATTGTCGACCACTATTAGTAGCGGCGCAAACTATACCGAAAATCTGACCGACAAAACAAAGCAAATTATCTTACCAACTCTATCGTTCACACTCCCTTCAAAACCGGTTTACGAGCTGTTTACCACTAAAGATTATGGGAGCGAAGCTTGGTGGCGTAACTTTAGCTATTCTTATAGTTTTAGAGGGGTTCACTCTGGCAACATAATAGATCC
>JAJBBL010000226.1 GCA_020532365.1 Candidatus Cloacimonadota bacterium
CCGGTGGGTCCGGGCAGAGGTTCCGGTGCCGGTTCTTTGGTTGCCTATTGTATGGAGATAACCGATATCGATCCGATTAAATACAATCTGATCTTTGAGAGGTTTCTCAACCCTGAAAGAATAAGCATGCCCGATTTTGACATCGATTTTTGTTACGAACGGCGCCAAGAGGTTATCGACTATGTAACTGAAAAATACGGTTCTGAGCGGGTGGCTCAGATAGCGACTTTCGGAACTTTGAAAGTCAAAGCCGTCATAAAAGATGTTGCTAGGGTTTTGGATATCCCGTTTGCCGAAGCAACAAGGATTGTCAATTTAATTCCCGATGTCCTGGCAGATGACCAACAGAGTGGAAATCCCCGTAAGCTTACGGTTCAGGGAGTCCTTGATTCAATCGAGCCGCTGAGAGAACTTGAACAGCAAGGGGGTGTTTATGGGGAGCTGTTCAGTGTTGCAAAACGACTGGAGGGGTTTAACCGACATACCTCTACCCATGCTGCGGGAGTGGTTATCGGAAAAAAAGATTTAACCGAATATATCCCCTTATACAGAGATCCAAAAACCGGAGCTATCACAACTCAATACACTATGGATATGCTGGAAGGCTGTGGTTTAATAAAGATGGACTTTTTAGGACTAAAGACCTTAACTCTAATCAAACACACCGAAAACCTGGTCAGGAAAAAAGTACCCAACTTCTCAGTCACTGAAGTCAGCGAAGAGGATGAGCAAACTTTTGAGATGCTCAGCCGCGGCGACAGCGGTGGAGTATTCCAGTTTGAAAGTATGGGGATGAGAAGAGTCCTTAAAGACACAAAGCCAAACTCAATTGAAGATTTGGTTGCTTTAAATGCCCTCTATCGTCCCGGCCCGATGGCCAATATTCCGAAATTTATCGAGTCCAAAAATAATAAACAAAAGATTGACTACTACCATGAGGATTTGGAAGAGGTTCTAAAAACCACATACGGAGTTATTGTTTATCAGGAACAGGTAATGAAAGTTGCCCAGATTATCGGGGGATACACCTTGGCAAATGCCGATCTTTTAAGACGGGCAATGGGGAAAAAAGAGGCTGCGGTAATGGCAAAAGAGAAAAAGAGATTTCTCGCCGGTGCCCAAAAGAAAGGCTACTCGCCCCATGTTGCCGACTCCATCTTTGAGATGTTGCTGCCGTTTGCCGGATACGGATTTAACAAAAGCCATGCTGCTGCCTATTCGGTCATAGCCTACCGGACAGCCTATCTTAAAGCAAACTTTCCATCTGAATTTATGGCTGCCAACCTAACAAACGAGATGGGAAATCCCGATAAATTTTCCCAGTATCTCAGTGAAACTAAAGCAATGGGTTTAGAGATAGAACCCCCCTCAATCAACGACAGCGAGCGTCAGTTCACCGTTGTCGATAATAAAATTATTTACGGCTTACAGGGAATTAAAAACGTCGGAGAAGCGGCGGTTGAGTCGATTCTTAAAGAGCGGAGGGAAAACGGCCCCTATAAAAGTTTTTTAGATTTTTTATACCGCAACGAAAGCAGAGTTCTCAACTCAAAATTACTTGAGTCTCTGATATTAGCCGGTTCTTTTGACAAATTAAATATAAACAGACCGACTTTAATGGCTAATTTGGAGATGGCGGTTAAGCATGCCCAACGGCACCACGAAAGCAGTGCCTATGGGCAGGCTTCGCTCTTTGATTCCCAGGAAGACTCTTTTGTCGAGACATTTGAGATGCAGGAAGTACCTGATTCAACTCTTTTAGAGAAATTAGAGACGGAAAAACAACTTCTGGGTTTTTATGTCAGCGGGCATCCCATGGATATGTATCGACTTATCTGGGAAAAAATCGTGACTGTTAATCTGAAGGAGGAGGAACGACTCCCTTTAAGCAGGTCGATTAAACTTGTTGCAATGGTTACGAATTTGAAGGAAATTACAACCAGAGGCGGTAATGGTAACAGAATGGCTTTCATTGAGTTAACCGATTTTAACGGAACAATTGAGGCGGTCGCTTTTCCGAATGTTTATCAGGAGATTGCACAACTTTTAAGAGTCGATAAAGTTTTTGGCTTTTTAGGGAAGTTTGAAAAAAGAGACGAAAAACTCTCTTTTATAATCGAAGGGATTAAAGAACCTGAAGAGCTGCAACCTGAAACATTGAGGGAGGCTCATTTGATTTTAATCGAGGAGTACTGCGACCCCAATTCCCTTCGTTCGGTTATGGATACCTGCATCACCTACAGGGGAAACTGTGAATTACAAATCCACATTGTTTCAAACTACCAAGGTTCCAAAACAAGCCGAATAATAAAAGCCGGCAGGGAGTTTTCGGTAAACAGTAACAGCGATTTTGTTGAAGCTCTGAAAAAACATCAAGCTGTCAGCGATATCTGGTTTAATTGATATGGAGGAAAATCATGGGAGAATTTGCCCGATTTATTAGTCGCCTTCTCTATCTGTACAATATTTTAATAGTAGTCAGGATTCTTTTACAGTGGGTAAATCAAGCCAAACTAAGAGACAACGAAAGCGATTTCGGAAAAGTCTTGGCTTCCATTGTTGATCCTTATTTAAATATTTTCAGAAATCTCACATTTTTAAAGAGGGGAACGATTGACTTTACCCCTTTAGTGGCCCTTTGGATTGTCGGAATCTTTCAAAAAATCTTTTTGAGTATTGCCAATGCCGGGCGTTTTTCCATAGGGATTATTTTGGCAACAATTATTCAAACATTCTGGAGTTCAATAGTCAGTTTAGTTCTTACAGTCTTAATCATTGTTTTGGCAGTGCGAATCTATCTCTCATACAACCGTAATCCAAACTCAATCAGATACATAGCCCTGATAGACAATGTTCTTCGGAAGTTACTCGATTTTGTACACACTAACTTTTTTAGGGGCAGAGAGGTCTCCTCAAGAACCCTTTTGTGGAGTACTTTGGCTTTGGTTATAGTCGTCTACATAGTTTGCTCCCTCTTAATCGGCCTACTTATTTCGGTTTTAGTCTAAAAAGGGTAAACCGTGTTTATAAGGGAACTTAAAGAGCCGCTGAGTTCTTTAAAGGGAGTCGGCAAACAAACATCGGCCGCTTACGCCTCTTTGGGGTTAAACAGCTGGGGGGATTTGCTTCTGTTAGCCCCCCGCTACTATGAAGACCGCCAAAACATAGTCCCTCTGGGTCTGGTTGCTGACGGCTCTTATGCAAATACCTTTGTCCAAGTAATCTCCCACTCCTACTTTGGACCTCTGGGAAGAAAAACTCTGAAAGTTACCGTTTCTGATGTTAGCGGCCAAGGAGATGCAACAGCCTCTCTGCTCTGTTTTGGCAGAAACTTTCTTGCGAAAACTTTTAGGGTCGGATTACGATTTTATCTTTACGGGCAGTTTAATTTAAACTTTCGTGAGTTACAGAGTTCCCAATTTGAGATGGTCTTACTAAACAGTGAAGATTCCTTGCCTCCTGAGTTTGGGAAGTTAGTCCCGATTTATCCTTTAGCGGGAACCCTCACCCAAAAAACGGTACGCCGAGATGTTAACAGACTATTGGCAATGACAGAGGAGTTTACCGAAGAGTTACCTGTTTCAATCAACCAAAGAAACTCTCTGCTTCCGATTAACGAAGCTTTAAACTATTTACACAATCCCCCCTCTTTAAAAAAGGGGGAACAAGCTTATTTTACTTTCAGTTTCATTGAACTGTTTTATCTTCTGTTTACCAACAGGCGTAAAAGCGGGCCGTCTGCCCAAGGGGCTTTTGATTTTAAGTTACTCGATATTCAAAAAAGATTTTTGGAAACTCTTTCGTTTAAACTGACAAAAGACCAAGAAGAGGTAACAAAAGAGATCTGTAACGATTTGTTGCAAGAGCGGGCAATGAACCGACTTTTGCAGGGGGATGTCGGTTCGGGTAAAACTTTGATTGCCTGGTTAAGTGCTCTTTTGGTGGTTGCACAAAAAAAACAGGTCGCATTCATGGCTCCTACGGAACTTTTAGCCCGACAACATGCCGAACAGGCAGCCTCTTATTTGGAACCTTTAGGGGTTCGTTTGGCATTTTTAACAGGTTCGGTAAGTGCAAAAGGGAGAAAGCTTCTTTTGGAAGCCCTCGCTAACGGCGAGATAGATATAATTATTGGAACCCATGCCCTTTTTTCTACTCCGGTAAAATTTAAAAACCTCAGCTATATAATAATTGACGAACAGCACCGTTTCGGAGTTGCCCAAAGAATAGCCCTTCTCCAGAAAGGGAAGAAGGTAGATGTCTTAATGATGAGCGCAACTCCGATTCCGAGAACCCTTGCCCTCACGGTATTTGGAGATTTGAACATCTCGACAATCAGGATGATGCCTTTAGGTAGAAAACCCATTACTACATACTTGGTCTCTAATCAGAGCCGCAATAGGATGTATGCTTCAATTGAGGTTGAGTTTTCCCGTGGGCATCAAGCCTATTTTGTCTATCCGAGGATAGATGACCAAGGTTCCTCGAATTTAAGAGACGTGGAATCGATGTACAAATATCTAAGTACCGAAATTTATCCAAACATTAAAGCGGCTCTCATTCACAGCCGTCTTTCCGATGAAGAGAAGATTGATATCTTAAGAAAATTTAGGGCAAGAGAACTGACCTACCTTGTCTCGACAAGTGTTGTTGAAGTTGGAATTGATGTTCCAAACGCAACCTGCATGGTTATTGAGCATGCCGAACATTTTGGACTCTCTGCTTTACATCAGCTGCGGGGACGGGTCGGAAGAAGCTCTCTCCAGTCTTACTGCTTTTTGGTTTATGAAGACAAGCTGAGTGAAGAAGCTAAAAAAAGGCTTCTTGTTATGAAAAACTCAAATGATGGATTTTATATAGCCGAACAAGACCTTCTTATAAGGGGGCCGGGGGAGGTTTCAGGCTTCAAACAATCGGGATTTTTAAAACTGAGATTTGCCTCCTTAACGGGAGATCCTCACCTTCTGGAGATTATAAGGGATGAAGCCGACGCTATTTTGGAGTCGGACGAAGGTTTAATAAAACTGGAGAATGCTCCCATTAGAGAGGTTTTATTAAAGGCTCCCCCTTTTGAAAATTTAACAATGGAAAGTTAGCCTTCCATTGCAATTTATTTTTGTTAATCTTATTGTAGGCATTATGAGAATCAGTGGGGGTCTTTACAAAGGGAGAGTCATCGTTTGCCCTCCGGGGGTCATAAGACCGGCGATGGAGAGAATGAGAGAATCCCTCTTCTCTATTTTAGGCGATATTTCGGATGAGCCCTTTTTAGATCTCTTTTCAGGCAGCGGCTTAGTCGGAATCGAGGCGGCAAGCAGAGGAGCCTCTCCTGTCCACTTAGTTGAATCAGATTGGAAAAAACACCCGATAATAAGAGGGAATATAAGCTTTGTAGAGCAGCAAATCAGACTGTTTCCGTCCGATGTTTTTAAATTCTTACCGAATGTAAAACAGCAGTACGAAATTGTTTATGCCGATCCCCCTTTTAACCTAAAAGAGAAAGACCGTATCGGTTTGTTAATTTCAAAACACAACGTCTTGAAACCCAGCGGTCTTTATATAATCCACTACCCTTCCGAGGAAAAAGAGGTTCTAAGTTTGACAATCGGAACTTTGAAAGCATTTGACGAGAGAAAATATGGGCGTTCGATTTTACGGTTTTACAAGGAGAGTTAACTTATATGGAGATTGTTGACCAGATTTTCAGTGAAAGCATCAGGGTAAAAAGTCACGAGGTTGATTCTTTTAATAAAGCTCATCCCCTCTACTATTTCCAACTTATGCAAGAGGTTGCCGGCTGCCACGCCTACCAAAGAGATATGGGTATTCCCCAACTTTTGAAAAAGGGAAAAACTTGGGTTGTCACCAGAACAAAAATGAGATTTTATGACTACGTTGAGTGGCCCGGCTCAATTACAGTTGAGACTTGGCCTCAAAAACCTTGGAAGTTCTATTTCCCACGGGTATGTAGGGCCTTTGATTCTGATAAAACGCTCCTCTTTGAATCCCTCAGTCACTGGGTTGTCGTAGATACATCCACTGGACGCCCTGTGAAACCAGAAAACTTTCCTTTTATGGAGATACCAAAAAACGAACCTGTTATCATAGACCCGGATTTAGGAAAAAGGGTTCAATTTAACAACTCGCAGGATTCAACTTTAATTGAATACCACCCTCAGATTCTCTATTGCGACATTGATTTAAATCTACATGTTAATAATGTCGCTTATCTGCAGTGGATTTTGGACTCACTCTGCTTCTCCTTCAGAGATGAATATAAGTTACAGGAAGTTGACATCACCTACATAGCACAAGCATTCAGAGACGATAAACTTGTAATTTATAGCAACAAACTTGAAAACGAAGAAAGTGTAACATTTAGCCATCAGGTAAATCGTTTAGACCAAGATAATGAAACTACTCAGCTTTGTAATGCCGAAACAAAATGGATTAAAAAAACTCAATAGTGAGGGGGCCTTTCTGAAGGAACTTCTCCTTTCTGCATCTGTTTAATTTGTCCTTCTATAATCTCTACTCTTTTTAAAAGGGTTTCCAAGTTTCTACCCTGTTTAATGAGTAACTCATCTAAAGTCATAACCGTCTCTTCCAAATAGGTCTCTTTAATCTCCAGTTGTGTAACTCTCTCTTCAGTTGTCACTTTTTATCTCCTGCTGTTGTCCATTTTGCACCACAAAAAGAGTTGTTTCAACAATGTATACTATACCCTACCAAATTGTTGCACTTTGGTGCATAATCAAAACTGAGGTAAAAAATGAAAGGAGAACGAGTTGCCCAGTTAAACCTTCTTCTGCACTCCCACCCTGAGGGATTAAGAAGGGCTGAAATTGCCCGCAGATTAGGTGTTCACCGCTCCACAATCAGCCGCTATATCGATAAATTAAAAGAGTACATCGATATCTACGAAGAGAATAACTTAATTAAAATAAGAAGTAGCGAAAAAGATGAAAACATCTCTTTAAGTCTTTATGAGTCATTAGCCTTTAACCTTTCGGCTGAGATTCTCTCTTCAAACACAGACTTTCAAAACCCTCACCTAGCCAGCGGTTTAAGAAAAATTGCAATGAATATGCGCTCATACGCCCCCAAGATTTCGGACAATATTTTAACCCTAGCCGAATCAATAGACCAAGAAATGCATAAAAAAAAGGAAGCTTCGGGAAAATTCAATGCAATTTTAGAGGTCTTAATCGACAGTTGGGTTTCAGGAAAGATGGTCCACCTACAACACAAAAAAGATTCTGAAGTATTGGAAACAGAATTTGCCCCTTACTTTATCGGTTTCAGAGAAGAAGAGGGGGGAAGAAACCCAATAAGCGTGACCGGAAGATTGAGACACACCTCTGAAATAACTACCATCGACATCAAATCAATCTTAAGTGCCGTAATATTAGATCAAACCTACACGATTCCCGACAACCTCAAACCATTTCAGAAAAGAGATTCATCACAATCTTACGACAGCATCGACTTTGTTCCTTTGGTTTTAAAGGTTAAAGAGAAATCGGCAATCAACTCTTTTAGAACACTTAATCACACTCCCATCAGGTACGAGAAAAACGAAAATGGGGAGACTTTCTGTTACATGGAAGCCGAAAATTCAATTGAACTGATTTTACGGTTAATTCAATGTATCGACAGTGTTGAGATAATTAAGCCCCTTAGTTTCAGAAAACAGTTTGTTGCAATGTTGGAAAAAATATTGGCCATCTACTCAAACTGACCTCTTTCTTAGCAGCCAATTTTTCTTCGTTCACAAATTGTTTCATTTAATCAAATTTTAATGATATAGCCGCCTCTATTTTGTTTTCGTACATTTATGTGCATACATCATATTAAGGAGCTTTCAATGAGTAACCTAAAAATTGCTATTATTATAAGCAGTACCCGTAGTAACAGAGTCGGCCTTCAGGCTGCAGAGTATGTTGAGTCAATCGCTTCCAAAAGAAGCGATATGAATTTTGAGATTGTCGATCTGCGTGATTATCCTCTCCCCTTTTTCGATGAAGTTGCTTCCAATGCTTTTGTTCCTTCCAAAAATCCCGTGGCCCAAAAGTGGCAACACTTTATAGCTCAGTTTGACGGTTATGTTTTTGTTACAGCCGAGTATAATAACAGCATTACGGCGGCTTTAAAAAATGCTTTGGATTATGCCTATCCTGAGTGGAATCGCAAAGCTGCCGCTTATTTTTCTTACGGTTCAGCGGGAGGAGCCCGTGCCGTACAACATTTACGCGATATCTGTATTGAACTTCAGATGGCACCGGTTCGCCATTCGGTCTTAATTCAGGGTGCCGACTTCTTTAAAGTTATGACCGGTGAAGTTAAGGTAAAAGATTTAGAGTACCTTGAACCTTTAGTGAATGAGATGCTGGAACAACTCTCCTGGTGGGCCAAAGCCCTTAAAGAGGCACGGAAGAAGTAGAATACAGTTTTAACTAGAAATTTTAGTATTATGCAAATCTTAAAACCCAATACTTTAACAAACGTAAAACTTTAAGCTTTCTATAGCGTGTTGCCCTTCTCATTTTATGGGAATAAACGATATTACGACAAATTAATAGTTATCTACTTAGATCACCCCCTTTTTGCCATTTTTTATTGCATTTTAAGATTGTAGAGGCTATCCTAATGTCAGAATCGAGATGGAGGAACGGTATGAAGAGATACGTTTGTGATTTGTGCGGTTATATTTATGATCCAGCCGAAGGAGATCCCGATAACGGAGTTCAACCAGGAACTGCTTTTGAAGATGTTCCCGAAGATTGGGTTTGCCCCCTTTGCGGTGCAGCAAAAACCGACTTCTCACCTGAAGATTAATTAACTTAAGCCAATTAGAACCGCATAGTTTTATGTGGTTCTTTTTTTGTTTAACTAAGCCTTATTGACTCTTGCTCAACGGCTTTCTGAAGTCTCTCTTCCTCGGTAACAATAATCGGGGACTCTTTCACAAACAGTGAGCCAAAGAGAGCCGCCATCAAAAGGGCTATGCTTACAATAAAAACATGCTCCAAGTAGTATCCTCCCTGTAAATTCATAACTATCAAAAGAGGGATACCGACTAAGTGTCCACTGAGAAGAAGGACTCCCTGAGACGATGATTCTTGAACCGGGTAACTTAGTTCAGAGGCGTACTGAAAACCTAAAGGAATTGCACTCTGAAAGAAAAAGCCCAAGACAAGTGAACCGATAAAACCAACCACAATTGTGCTTAAAAACTCCCACTTAATAATTGGAATACAGGCAAAGAAAATCATCCCCAATATTATTCCAATCAAACAGATACTAAAAAACAACTTTCTTTTCCGCAAAAAATCGGAAAGTAAAGGGATAACAACGCTGCCTATTAGTCCCGCAATAAGAAAAACCAAACCAAGAGTTCCTGTTGAATCTTCTATCCCCACAAAAGCTGTAATTGTATCGATTTTTACAATAAATACGTTGTAAATTGCCCAAACAAGCCCAAATATTGTGATAAAACCGCCCATATGTTTTTTTCTCAGCAGAAGAGAATAAGAGACAATGAAGCTCTGCATTTTAAATGGTTCACGCGAGGGGGGTGTCGGAGGCTTCTCTTTAAAAAGAAAAATAACGGCAATAGAGGCAATCGCATTAATAATTCCCAAATAGAATAAAAGAGAAGCTATCCCTGAGCCATAGGTCTCAGAACCCACCTTTGATACAACTGCCCTAGGAGAGATTATCATAACCAATAGCAGTCCCAAGTATTGTGCCAAAGAGACCAAGCCTGTGGCAAATCCTCTTTCACGCAGGGCAAACCACCTTGAGACAACAAGTGTGACGTTACTGATTATTGCAGTGTAAGCAACCGAAAGCCCTATCTGAGAGACCACTACCAAAACAAAACTGTGGGCAAAGAACCCTTTGATAAGGCCAAAAAAAGCTAATATAATGGCACTGATTCGCAGTGTCCACTTTACCCCCAACTTTGTCACAACATAGGTTATCGGGATACTGACAATAATATAAGCAACAAGGTGAATCAATGTTAAGATATCGGGGCCA
>JAJBBL010000079.1 GCA_020532365.1 Candidatus Cloacimonadota bacterium
TAACCTAATAGGAATAGTAGGGTGTGGAAGAGATATTACTCAAGAGAAGAGAGTTGAAGAGGAGCGTCGTATCGCTGAGAAAGCGTTAGAATCGGAGAAAGAGCTCTTATCGGTAACTCTTAAGTCTATTGAGGATGCAGTGATTAGCACCGATACAAACGGCAGGCTTATTTTAATGAATAAAGCTGCCGAAGAGTTAACGGGCTGGGATTCTCAATCGGCTTGGGGCAGGAATATACAAGAGATTTATCACGTCGTAGATAGTAGAACTAAGGAAAAGATGGAGAACCCCATCCAAAAGGTCTTAAAAACTGAAAAGGGTGTTAGTTCTCATTACGATGTTGTATTAATTAGAAAAGATGGTCACTCTATTAACATAACCGAAAATGCAGCGCCGATCAAAAATAAGGATGGGGTGATTATAGGTGTTGTTTTAGTGTTTAGCGATATTACCGATAAGCAAAAGATGGAACAAGAGCTTGCCAAGGTTCAGAAGCTCGAAACAGTCGGCTTATTAGCTGGTGGTATAGCTCACGACTTTAATAATATTTTGACTGCTATAACGGGTAACATATCCCTTTCGATCTTGCAGTTAAAGGGGGCTCCAGAGATTTCTCAAAGGCTTTTAGAGGCTGAAAAGGCCTGTTTTAGAGCTCGTGATCTTACTCATCAGCTTCTAACATTCTCAAAGGGGGGAAGCCCTGTTAAGAAGGTTGTAAGGGTTGAGCGGGTAGTCAAAGAGACGGCTCTGTTTGCAGTAAGTGGCTCTAATGCTGAATGTATTTTTAATATAGCTGAGGATATCCACTATGTAGAGGTTGATGAGAGCCAGATTTGCCAAGTTATTAACAACATTGTGATTAACGCCAAGCAAGCAATGCCGAGTGGCGGCTCCATAACTATAAGTATTGAAAATGTAGATATACCTGCAGATCTGCTTCCACTTGGAGCGGGGTCGTATGTTAAAATAGCGATTAGCGATACAGGAACAGGTATTAGTCCGAAATATTTGAGTAAAATATTCGATCCATTTTTCACCACTAAGCAAGCAGGTAGCGGAATAGGTTTAACGAGCAGCTTTAGCATTATTAAACGGCATGGTGGTCACATCACAGTTGACTCAACAGAGGGGAAAGGGACGTTATTTAGCATTTATTTACCGGCGTCAGAAAAGGTAATTGAAGAGGTAAAAGAGAAGAGCTTTAAGCTTGATTTCAAGGGAACTGGCAATGTTTTGATTATGGATGATGATGAGGAGATTAGAGAAACTCTTGGCATTATGATTGAATCTTTAGGCTATTCCGTGTTTCACTCAATAAATGGGGAAGAGGCAATAGACCAATATAAAGATGCCAGAGGGGTAGGACAGAACTTTGAGTTTGTTATCCTTGATTTAACTATACCAGGTGGTCTTGGCGGCAAAGAGACGATAGAGGAATTACGTAAGATAGATTATAATGTTAAGGCTATAGTTTCGAGTGGTTATTCTTCAGATCCGATAATAGCGAACTACAAGAGCTTTGGTTTTAACAGTGTGATGGTGAAGCCTTACAATATGGCAGATCTTGTGGAAGCAATAAAGAGCCTCTAAATTCAGAGGCTCTTTTCAATAGTCGTTACTTTATTTTTTCTTAAACTTCTTTTCTATTTCAGGGAACTTATCTCGTACCTGTTCAATCTGATCGGCAGAATCAACCCTTATCTTTTTCCTTTCGTGAGCACCTGGCAGTATAGTTGCCTTAATTAAGATAATCAGTTCTTTGTTGTGTACTTGTGTTTGGCTGTATCCGACTAAGTATCTGATTCCAAAAACCCACCATGGCAGGTCTTTAAGGAAGGGGATGCCTTTTCTTAGGCTGATAGTTTCTTTGGTGGTAAGCCCGCCCACTATAGTCTCTTCGCTGTTATACAGGATCTTTTGGCTATTGACTTCAGAAGTTTTCTTTGAGTAGCCAGTGGCATCTGGTTGTGCAGTACTTCTTTCCACTTTAACCACCAGTCGCACTGCTTTTTCGCCCTCTTCATCAAGGATAACGGTTGGTGTAACGTGAACGATAGTACCTGATTGAACGTTTACCTCGTGTGCCTGATCAATCTCTTCACCTGTTGAGGTTCTACCCGGAACTAATACGGTATAGTCCATACCATCTTGAACGGTACCTGTTTCGCCAGACATAACGGTGATTTGCGGTCTCGAAATAATATGACCTTTGTCGGTAGATGCGAGGGCATTGAAAAGGGTTGTTACGTCGATAGTAGTAGAGCCGGCGGCAAAAGATCTGTTAAAGCCGAGACCGAAAAGTTGTTGGGTAAGCTGATCAGTACTTCTTGTGTTAGCGTTCAAGCTTACTTGCCCGTTTACGAATGAACTCCAGTCAATTCCCAGCTCTCTGATCGTATTAAAGTCAGCTTCAAAGAAGGTTACTTCGATAAGGATATCGTCGATATATTTAACCTCATCGCCACTTTTTACTTCGGCTTCTTTATTGATCAAGATAGCATTTTCTTTCTCCGATAGAAGTAGGTGATTCTTTTTTAGGATACTATGTAGCGCTGCTTTCCAGTGAATTTTATCAATATTAACACCTATGGGTCCGGAGTAGTCTGACATATCCAAGAGGACTTTATTATCGTATTGTTGGGAGTAGTTATTGAAAATTTTAATAGCGTCGATATACTGAACATTCTCAGATAGGCTTATCAGTTCTGATTCAGTTGCAGCAAGTGTGTTACCGAACACTAACAAAAGGGACAGAACTACAAAGGGCAAGATTTGTTTTAATGGATGTTTTATTGTCATTTCGGAATCTCCTATCGATGGCATCATTTTGATTGGATTTTTAGTCTAACTTCATTAGTAGGGCCTGTTGGGTTGACGCGGAATATTGCTTCTTGTTTTTCCCAGTCGATTTTATACAAAGAGCCATACTGAACTCGATCATTAATATATAGAATTGCTATTTCCTGAGTAGCGTTATTTCGTACGAATATTTTGTCTTGGGTCATACCGATAATTTCAATCGATTCAACGTTTAGGAGCTCCTTGAATTCATCGGTATCGATATTTTTAGGATCATAGACTCTCGGGTAGAAGATATTGTAGGCCAGTCTTCTTTCTCTGAGATTATTTAGTTTAACATCTTTGATCGGCATACCGGTTTTTGTGTAATAAGCGGTAAATTCGATATTGAAATCGACTAATCCATCTGCTTCAGCATTCATAGATCTCATCTCTAAAGTTTCGACAACAAACAGACTTGGCTGTCTTTCAAACTGGTCGACAAATACGTAGAGGAGGTTAACAAAAGCACTGCCTGACAGAGCATATCGATTATAACGTAGCTCCTTATCATTTTCCACCTCTCCTGAACTTTGAAGCCTAAAGTTGAAGTTAAACGTGTTGTGATACTTGCTGAATATATCAAAGATATAGGAGAGGGTGACGGTTGGGTCATTATTATTAGGGATTATTTTCTCTGACAACGCAAGTTCTTTTTTAAGTTCTTTTATTTGTTCATACAGAGGGGTACTTGGAGTTGTTTGTGAGGAAATAATATCAGCTTCCTGTCTTAACTTAGTATGCTCATTTTGAAGCTTAACTTGAGTATTTTTTAATGGGCTATTAACCAAGAGAGCCAAACCGACAGTCAGCCCAAGCAGGACTAAGAGAAAGATGAAGTTTCTGGTTTTATAGTCAAGCCCTTTCTTGTAAAGAAACGTTAGTTTATATTCACTCATAATCTAATCCCGATTTTGTTTTGAAAACATTGTTAGTCCGTTATTTGCGATACAGTTTCAAATAGGTGATCGTATTCAGTATGTTGGCTGTTTAATTCGACGTGCTCGTTATCCTGCTTGGTTTTTTTAGGTTCTGGTAAATCGAAATAAATTTCAAAGTTCCAGATAGTATGGTCTTGGATCCTATCTTCATTGACGTATCTGATGACTGCACCGTCGAAGAGTTCAGCCAAAACGATAATATTTCGTCTGTTAGTAGTTCTTCCTACAACTCTAAACCCTTTCCCTTCGTCATGAATAGATGAGATCCAGCTTAATCTATTACTGTTAAACGATTCAGAGATTTTATTCAGAATATAGTGCCACTGATTCTTGTCACCAACAATATTCTTAATTCTATTAAGATTATCCTCCAACTGCTTAAGCTCAGCACTTAAGACGTATACTGAGTCTAAGACAGCTTGAGTCACCTGTATTTGTGATTTAAGGTTAGTGTTTTCTAACTTTATTTTACTGTTCTGTTCTCGCTGCTTGAGGGTGAGGTTAATACTTAAAAGCCCCACAATCAAAGTAAGCCCTAAAACAAGGAATCCTTCAGTGCTAATTGAGAATAGGTTCTGTTGTTCTTTAAGCTGTTTAGGTAAGAAGTTGGTTCTAATCAGGCTGCTTTCTTTAGGGAAGGCAGCAATGGTAGCCAACATAATAGGAACAATAAACTCAGCCAACGTTTTTTCACTATATTTCTCTTGGTAATCCTCTTGCTCCATAAGTCTTAACGGATTAAGGTAGTTAACTTGAGAGTCTGGTTGTCTGCTGTAGATAAACTCGATCATAGAGTCGTCCAACTTATCACCTGCCAAGAAATAATTAGCGATAAAGGTTAAGTTGAGGTGCGATCGTTCCAGCATCAATCTTGAATAAACGGTATTAATAACGTCTTTTGATTGACTCCCCTCGTTAATAATCGGGAGGTCGAGTAAAAAATCATACCCTTTTGTAAGGGTGATTCTACTGTAGTCGAGTCCGATATATATAATAGCTGAAATATCTTCAGAGTTGATGGAGTAGTTTAGTTTCAAGGCATTAATGAGTGCTATTTCATTAGTTTGAATGTATGAATAGTGATATCTCTTTTTAGACAGCGATCTGTTAATACCGATCAGGTTTTCCAAGAGCTCCATTTTGCCTTCGTGGCTTATGCCGACAGCACTGTTATCACTTTTAGAGAAGTGTGCAAAGCTCAAAACGCCTGGGTTTTCGTCATCATAAAAACTCTGTTTCATCTCTTTCAAGATTTTCTTCTTTGAAGCTTTGCTACTTGACTTTAAGTCTTTGTAGGCAACGTTTGAGATGTCCAGGTTTAGAGATATTGCCCCCTGTTCAAAGTTTAGGTCTTGAGCAAGATCTCCCAAAGAGACGCTTTGTTTTTCTTCAAGGAGATGAAACTCTTCATTTTGACCGGGAATTTGAGGTTCATTATGAGACTCTGGATCTGTGGAGTCAGATATTACAACATCATCATCAAAATCGAAATCAAAGTCAAGCGAGCTTAACTGATCTTGGAAAAGACTTTCGGTAGATTTCGTAGACTCCTCTTCAGCGGTTCTCGCTTTCAGTAGGTTTTGAATGACAACTCTCTCTTTGTCTACAACGAGATGAGCTACCTTAATCTCTCCGCCATCTTGCATCAATCCAAAAATATTAGTTGGTATAGCCATTTACTCCTACCTTAATTGATTTTATTTTGGTAGTACTGAATAAGGTCCAGCATACGTTTTTTGTTGTTAGCATACGAGACCGCATTTTTCTTCGAAATAATCTTGTTTGCATAGAGCCTGAGTAGATCCTGTTCTAAAGTAAACATACCATGCTCTTTACCTTCGGTAATCATTTGGTAAATTTCTGAGATATTATTGTTAACTATTGCCGCCGCTACGTTAGGTGTGACGCTGAGTATCTCCTTGGCTAATACCCTTTTGCCGTCATTGGAAGGGACTAATTTTTGAGAGATAACTACACTAAGAACGTCCGATAAACGAATCCTAACACGCTGTTGCTCTTCAACGGGGCACTCGGCTATGATTCGGTGGATACTTTCAACTGCAGAACCGGTATGAAGGGTTGAGAGCACTTTATGACCACTATCGGTAATTTCCAAAGCGGTCATAATAGTATCCGGGTCTCTCATCTCTCCGATAACTATAATATCTGGGTCTTGTCGGAGTGACTCGATAGTTCCATCTTTGAAGGAGAGGGTATCTCTTCCGACTTCTCGATGTCTAACAATACATTTATCAGATTTATGGAAGTATTCGATAGGGTTACCAATAATGGTGATATGAGCCTCGTTACTCTGATTGTTCATATTGATTATCGCGTCAAGAGTTGTACTTTTACCGGAGCCTGTAATACCGGTAACGAGTAAGAGCCCTTTCTTTTCAAAATCGAGATCGAGCTTCCTAATGATTTGAGGAGGGAATCCGAGCGACTCAATGGCAAAAGGTTTTGGATTGATCCGGCGGAAGTTGACTGCCAAATAATCGAGGTCCATATAAGCGTCTGCTCGAAAGCGATTCATAGAGTCACCATTTTCCAACTTATAAGAAAAGTCGGCATTTTGAGAGATCATTAGAGCGTCTATTTTTTTGTCTGACAGGATACTGGTGATGACTGCAGTCGAGTCATCATAACATAAAACATCAGAGTTTTCAGCTGGAAACTTACGCCCTTCTATACGTAACCAAAGCTTACCATCCGCCCCTACACCACCGAAGTCAAGGTCAGACGCTTCCATTTCGATCATTTTTCGAAGTAGAGAATCAATATAGTTTTTTCCTTCGATTCGGTAGTCAGGATTTGATGATATTATCGACGCAATAGTAGATACTCGGTCGATTCCTTGTATATAAAACGGTATTTCTTTTAACTCATCCGAAAAAGAAAATTTCATCTCCTGTCCTCTCAGCTCTATTGTGTCGGCTAACGACTCTCCAACTCAGGTAGGCACTAACCGCTCAGTTTTTCTATCTGTTACAAGCTTGTTTACAATCAACCGACTATATTGTCAAGGTTTAATTTTAATTTCAACAGAAGGATCGTTTGAATAGTATGTGGAAGATAAGAGGAGACAAGAGGCATATATTGAAAACTATAATATTAGCGACAGATTGCTGCGTAAAAATAGTGGTAGTAATCAGTGTTGCAAGAATAAAGGCTAAAGCTTTATGAGACAAGCGATAACTATGGAGTGTACAGGGAAGAGTACCGTAGGCGGAGTAGGGCCGGCTACGGTATTCCTCCTTACTTATTCGATAGATGTTGAGTCGAAAAAGTAAAGAAAAGCAATAGTATTAAGTCTGTTTTTACGGTATAATTTTGATCTTAAGTGGTAGGAAACAGCTTAATAAAACTATCTTTAGAGAGATTTTTATTGACTACCTTAATCAAAACAAAATAGTAGACTTAACTTGTTAGAGGAGGAGAAGATTCTTTATATACTAAGATCAGAGGTAAGCGGATGTTACAGGAATTTCGTTATACTGGTGTAAAACTTAACAATAATGTTAAGGTTCGAGGGACGATTGCCGCCAAGAACACAAAATTGGCCAAAGATCGGCTCGATGAGCTTGGCCAGAGGAATGGCTTCAACGTTGTAAAAATTGAAAAGAAGCGGATGTTTTTGTATCGAGGGGTATCGCCTACCGGTAATAAAATCAAAGGGGAACAAGAAGCATATTCCAAAGAGGAGTTATACAAAGTTTTAGAAGGGCTTAACATCAGGAACATAAAGGTTGAACCGATGTTATTAGACTTTCGTTTTAAGCCCCCTTTTGCTGACATAGTGATGTTTATTTCTTTATCTTCTGATATGCTCAAGGAGAATATGCGTTTTGATGAGATTCTCAAGATATTGGGGATGGACGTTCAGAATAAGACATTAAAGCGAACCATTAAATATATAGCTCGTGATCTTAAGCAGGGTCAGGATGGTGCAAGTGTGTTTATGAGGTATTCCGACGTATTTGGCAAGTTTACTTCTTATATGTTAGGTTTGGCTTCAAAGTCTGGTAATATGGCTCAGATTTACGACAATACTGCTATCTATCTGAATCGTCAACAAGAGTTTAAGAAGAATGTACGTCAAGCTTTGGTGATGCCTATTGTGACTATAGTGGCGATTATCATAGCGATAGGTTACTATATAATGGTGCTTTTCCCTGAAATTACGGAGATGTTTATCAAGTTTAATATCGAATTACCCCCGATGACCGCTGCCACAATCAAGGTTAGCTACTTCTTGCAGGACAATTGGTGGTGGTTACTTCTTCTATTTTTCGCACCGATAATTTATGTAGTATATTGGTTTAACACGCCGACGGGTAAGTTATTCAAAGACAAGTATATTTTGAAACTACCGTTAATCGGCTCATTAATACATAGAATGAGTATTGAGATATTTTTCCGTGTATTCTCGACGATTTACACAGGCTCAGGCAATAACATGGAGGTGATTCAGCTTTCGGCAGAGGCCTGTGGTAACACGTATATGGAGAAGAAGATCAAGGAAATATCTATACCGAGGATGTTAAAAGACGGTGCAGGATTGATAGATGCACTTTCTCAATCTGGAGTATTTACAGAGACTGCTATTTCAAGGTTAAATGCAGGAGCTGCTACAGGTTCGGTTAAAAAATCTGCCGAACAGATAGCAACTTATTACGAAAAAGAAACAGGATATAAATTTAAGGCGATTATTAGCACTATTGACATTATGACCTCATTAGTGATAATGGTAGCGATGACATTTTTGATAGTTATCTCTTCGGAGAGTGCTTTCATAAAACCACCTACACCGGGGATGTAAGAAAATATGAGTGATGTTCAATTAGTTGGGAAGCTGCTGAGGCTTAAAAATATTATCTCAGATGAGGTGTATAATGCGGCTATGCTTAAAGTGTCAGCCCCAGGAAACATTAAACGGATCGATCAGATACTGATAGAGGATTTTCATATTGATCGAGATTCTGTGTACACAGAAATAGCTAAACTGTATGCAATACCTAAAGTAAGCATTAACGTCGAAGAGATGACTGAAGATGAATTAGATGAAGTACGTGAGCTTATTAATAGCCTACCTAAAGACATTAAAGAGGACGGGTACGAGAAAAGAATTATCCCCTACAAGATACAAAAGAAAAAGAACGAAACCCTTATAATTCTTGCTTCGTCCCCTATAGACAACTTGGCTAAACATATTGCAAGTACCCTTCGATTCAGAAGATATGAAATTTATTACTGTCCGTTTGAGCTAATCGATAAGCTAATCAGACATTTAACCCGTTCCGAACAAGACGAGTATTTACAGAAGATACTTGATGAGTCGGATGCTCAGGTCGAAATTACCTCTCAAGAAATGACAGAAGAGGAACAAGAAGATTTAATCGAGCAGGAGATCAATAAAGGGGCATTAGTCTATCTTTTTGAAGCTGCACTTATTGAAGGGGTTAAATCAAAGGTTAGTGATATTCATATCCTGCCTTACGACAACAATAATGTTGATATAAGGTTCAGAGTTGACGGCAAACTACAGTTGTGGAGAAGAAAGGACAACGTTAATCCTCAAGCATTTTTGGCAGTTGTTAAGGATAGGACTACAAACGTCGATAGGTTCAAAATTGATGAAGCACAGGATGGCTTCATTCAAAGAGAAATAGAGAATCACATTATCCGTTTCCGTGTGTCTATAATGCCAGTGGTCTCGAAAGAGCAGAACCGTAACTATGAAAGTATTGTTATCCGAATCCTTGACGACCGAAACGTTATTGACAACATTGATCTATTAGGGTTCTTGCCGCAAGCAAGAAAAGATTTCGAAGATTCAGTCAATAAACCACAGGGCTTAGTGATAGTAACAGGGCCTACTGGTAGTGGTAAAAGTACCACCCTTTTGGCAGCTTTGTATCACGTTATCACTCCTGAAAAAAACGTGCTAACCGTTGAAGACCCTGTTGAATATGTGATCAAAGGGGCAAGGCAGCTAAAAATAGGGGCTAAGCTTGACTTTGCTCAAGCAATTAGATCAATTTTGCGTCACGACCCTGATATTGTGATGGTGGGTGAGATGCGAGATA
>JAJBBL010000105.1 GCA_020532365.1 Candidatus Cloacimonadota bacterium
CTAAGAAAAAAGGGGAAAGAGAAACAATGAGATGCATTATTTTAGGGACCGCTACCGGCATTCCAACCCTCGGTAAATCTCACTCTTCAGTTTATGTCGAAACTTGTGACCTTAGGCTTCTACTGGACTGCGGTGAAGGTACTTCACAAAAAGTGCTTAAACATCAGTTAGACGGTAACCACTTAGACGCTATCGCCATAAGCCATAACCATCCCGATCATATGAGTGGCATCTTTATGCTACTTCAACTACTCTACTTACAAGGGAGAGAAAAAACATTATACCTCTTCCTGCCTGAAAAGTTAGAGTTCTTTAAACAAATGCTGGATACTTTCTACCTCTTCCCTGAAAGGTTTAAATTCAAACTGGTTATAGATGATATCGAAAATCTTAACCAGTATATCCCGGAAGTAAATCCTATTAAAAATAACCACCTGATCGGATACCGAAAAGTAATTGAAAAGCATAGCTTAGATAATAAGATGAACTCCTACTCGTTTCTGGTATCACAAGGAAACACAAGATTGATGTATACTTCAGATCTGCAAGATGTCCACTATATTGAAGATTATCTTGATAATATCGACGCTTTGATAGTCGACGCCCTCCATCCAAAACATACAGAGTTGGTGAATATCATTGACCGATTCGATAAAAAATTAATATTGACTCATGGAATATCTGAAGGACTACTAAAGTATGTTAACACACTACCAAAAGAAAAATATATCATCGCAGAAGACGACTATGAATTTGAGCTTTGATCGACTGCTCCCACTGCTAAAGATAACTGTAGCAGCTTTCATCCTATCATCCTTTGTGGCCTGTACAAGCTATAAAGAGGCAGGAGATCACCTATACGATAGAGGTAATTATTACGGCGCTATAGAAAATTATGACGTCTACCTTACTAAATCGAATAACGGGGTAAATAAAACTCAAATTGAAAGAAAAAGAGCTACCGCGTATTACAGGCTGGGTATGCAAGCTGTAGAAGAAGATAACTTGAACCTTGCTATCAGATTCTTTTACTTGGCTAACTTCCTGCAAGCGGATGAAAAACTTGTCGAGACTTACCTCAATATTGGAGATAACTTCATTGAGCAGGGTAGCTATGATGAGGCGCTCAGTATCTATAATTATATTATCGATACATTCCCAACGCTCCCCGCAATTCCTCAAACAATTGAATATAAAATCATCCTGTTACATAACTACTACAAAGACAAACATGAAATCTGGCGAAACTATGTGCTAATGGTGGATAGATACGGTGAAGATACACTTAATAGGGAACTGATAAACATAGTAGATACTTATATCAAAGACTTTGTTGTTGAAATATTGGATAGAAAAACAGACTCTAATCAAGACGAGTTGATCGACCAACTACTATACTTCGCACGTTATCCCAACCGCTATGTACAGGAAATACATCAAGAGGTTGGCCTACTATATCAAGAACTGGGTAAAATCGCAGAGGCTGATAACGACTTTATTAAAGCTGAAAAACATCTGAGACTTGCTGCTAAATATAACCCAGGAATAGAAAAACAGGTCTTAGCTCAACTCGACGGAATGGTCGATAAAATGATTAAATATGGAGATAAGCTCCTCGTTGACCGCAAAGTAGAAGAGGCTATCCAGATTTTTAACCACACCTTTGCAATAGTGCCCAATAACCAGCCTGCTAAGAATGCTATTCTCAAGGCTGAAGAGAAAAAGAGAAATATAGAAGAGGGAAAAGCTCTCTACACAAAAGCGCTTAAGAGCGAAAATGATGACGAGTACCAAAAAGCGCTAAACCTGTACAAACAAGCTTATACCAAAGACCCTATCAAAGAGTACTCAGAAAAGATATTCCTGATGGATAATATGATTGAAATAGAGAAAGATGCCGTTGGATTCGCCAAGAAAATTATCACAAGCCATAATAGAGATAGTATCCCTAAAAGACTTAATCAGATTGAGAGTAATTTGCGAGCTGATAATGGTGATGATGTGATGGTTTCAGGGTGGCGTGTAATGCTCTCTACAGGTTCATACAAATATGAAGTTCGATACGATATAACCTCGAAAACTGATAACTATTACTTCATCTGGCAGGTTAACCTCCTGAATAGACAGATCACACCTTTGAATAAAGAATCAAGAGAGGCAATGGAGAATTAATATGAAATATGTGTTGCCGATACTGAATAAACAGTTCATTTGTTTTTTACTGTTAGCTACTCTACTCTCTGTTACCCCGCTGATAGCTGAGACTTTCGATATTAGAGCTTTCTCTGACCCACAAAAATATGGGTGGACTGATGAAGATATGCGACTTGAAGCGCGCGACAACCTTTTCTTACGAAATATGCTTTTAGATGATTACGCTATGTACGCCCAATCGCCTTTGAAAAACGCCTTAAAATCTTCTGTAGCACCTGGATGGGGGCACTTCTCCATCAATAGCTACACTAAAGGGCAAGTGTTCTTAGGTGTTCAACTTGGATTATTGGGCTCAAGTTTATACTTTAGAGAGAAATCATCTGTTGAGTATAAAAAATACCAGAAAGCTACCCAGATAGACGACATAAAGAGATATTACGATAACGCTGTTATACCGTATCGTGAATCTAACTTACTGCTTGGTCTTTTCATTGTTGTTTGGGGGTACACGATTTACGATGTAATAATTGAAACTAACAACTATAATCAAGCTGTGTGGAACGATTTGATAGAGCCCATTAACGAACCTGCTCTGAAAATCACCCCTACCGGCATATCTTATAGGTTCTAAACCAGGTAACCGTATGAAAAAGAAAATTGCGCTATTTATTATTCCGTTAGCTATTCTCACTCTAACGCTCAGCAGCTGTGGCCTTAAAAGGTCTAACCCGCTCGACCCTATAGCAAATCACTTTATTGAAGAGCCGGGCCGTGTCCTCGGCATTGACCTTACCGTTTCACCTACCTCTGCCAAACCACGCTATATTGACATTAAATGGCAAAAGACCAGTCGTGCCCACGGGTACTACATATATCGTGCAAGATCAATAAATACAAGCTTTGAAAGAATTGCAACTATCGATAAAAACGACGTAATTAGTTACCGAGATGACAAAGATATCGTCTCAGGTCGAGTTTTCTTCTATAAAATGTCAGCCTTCCTTATTTATGATGAAGGGACTTTAGAAGGGCAGCTTTCAGCGCCTTTAGGTAGACAAGTAAATTAAGATCACTAACCTCGATAACAAGACCTTGCAAGACAGCGAGTACACTTATGTTTCTCAACGAACTTGACCCTCAACAGAAAGAGGTAGTACTCACAACTGAGGGACCTCTATTAGTTTTTGCTGGAGCCGGTAGCGGCAAAACAAGGTCTATCATTTACCGAGCTGCTCACCTGATCAACAACGTAGGGGTACTACCTTGGAAGATATTGATAGTAACCTTTACAAATAAAGCCTCAAGCGAGCTGAAAGAAAGACTCTCAATCTATTCCAATATTCATCATCGCTCACTCTGGGTAGGAACGTTTCACTCTATTTGCTCTACTATTCTCAGAGTGGAAGCTAAAGAGCACGATCTACAGTTTACCAGTAACTTCACAATATTTGACACCGAAGACCAAAAAAGTCTGATTAAGAAAATACTCAAAGAGCTTGATATTTCAACCCAAAACTTTCCTATCGGCTCGGTAATCAGTATCATCAGTAGAACCAAAAACTCGCTGATTACACCCGATACATTCTTCGAATACCATCCTGAAAATATGTATACCCAAACCGTTTACGCTATCTATACCCGCTATCAGGAGAGGTTACTGGAAAACAATGCTTTAGACTTCGATGACCTACTGATGAAAACAGCCCTCTTACTCAGGGAAAATGAGCAGGTGAGAAATAAATATCAAGATAAGTTCTCACACATAATGATTGATGAGTACCAAGATACAAATTATGCACAGTTCAAAATTATCAGCACCTTGGCTGAGAAATCAAAAAATATTTGTGCGGTTGGTGACGATGACCAAGCTATTTACAGCTGGAGAGGCGCCTCGATAAAGAATATTTTAAACTTTACTACCGACTTTCCTAACGCTAAGATTATCCGCTTGGAGAGAAACTACCGCTCTTCACAACCCATCTTAGACGCTGCTAATAAGCTCATCTGTAACAATAAACAGCGCCATCCAAAGACTCTCTGGTCTGACAAAGATAAAGGGGACGCCCCTCTTTTGAATGTATCGGAAATGGATGTCGATGAAGCAAGAGCAGTCCTGTCAGACGTCGAACTCCTCTTGAAAAACTGTGCTAAAGACGAATCGATCGCCATACTCTATAGAACTAACGCACAGTCGAGACTTTTTGAGACTATCTGTGTCGAAATGGGTATACCATACCGCATCTTTGGCTCTGTTAACTTCTTCCAAAGAAAAGAGATAAAGGATATAGTCGCCTACCTTAGAGTTATCGTCAACCCGGCAGATACAGAGAGCTTGCTGAGAATTATTAACTTTCCACCGAGAGGTATTGGTGCTATAACCTTAGATAAGATTTTTCAATACTGTCATTATAAGGAATTGACCCTCTTTGAAGGGCTGAGAGAAGTTGACCAAATTGATAACCTTTCAGGACGCCAAATTAACGCCGTTACGTCATTCGTTACCAATATGATAAAGTGGCAGAAAATGAGTGAATCTGACGACCTTACCTCAGTCTTAGACGATATCTATAAAACGCTTGGACTCCTCGACTACTATGCCGATAGTAAAGACTACAAAGATATAACACGGAGTGAGAATATCAAAGAGTTCCTGGCCGCTGCTAAAGAGTTTGCGGACAACTATCTTAAAGAGAACAATGAAGAGGCTACCCTTACCGACTTCTTGCAAAACATTGCCCTTTTCACTACTTTAGATAATGACACGTTTGACGATGAATCGCCTGAAGATAAGGAGACTAACAAAGTCAACCTTATGACTCTCCACATCGCAAAAGGGCTTGAGTTTGATAACGTATTCGTTGTGGGGTTAGAAGAAAAACTGCTCCCACATCAACTCTCATTAGAGAGTTCAGAAGAGTTAGAAGAGGAGCGTCGACTCCTTTATGTCGGTATGACCCGTGCAAAGTCTCGATTAGTGTTAAGTTATGCCAAATACAGAAGGACTTTTTATGGGTACGAGCTCTCTATGCCGAGTAGATTTTTGAAAGAGATCTTCCCTGACTTTTCAGAACGCACTTTTCAAAGAAAAAGTCCGTACACAAGCTCAGGTCATAACCCAAACATAAGACAAAAAACCGACGTAATAACGGAGAGTAAAAAAGCATTCAAAATAGGGCAAAAAGTGAAGCACTCTGAGTTTGGACAGGGGGTCATCTTAAGTGTTAACGGTGTAGGGCGTGACGCCAAGCTTATCATCTCCTTCTCTGACGGGAAGCTAAAGAATATAATCGGTAGTTACGTTCAGGTTTTGCCAGATTAGTAAGATAGATTATCTTGTCTCTTAAGGTAATAAGTTATGAAGAACACTATATTAAAATCGCTCCTATTACTCCTCCTTTTCAATGGAGTACTCATCGGAGGCCTACACGCTGACAAGTATGCTGGCGAGATAACTCGATTCGGCTTAGGCGTTAGAAATACCGCTTTAGGTAACACCGGTTTGACTGATGTCAATTCGCCCGCTTTAGCCTATTGGAATGCTGCTTTACTTGCTGAATCGGTAGGGAGTACTTCTGATTTTGAACTGTTCCATTCCGAAGAGTTCTCTGGCTTAGTCACTTACGATTCTTTCTTAGCTACTTGGGGAAAGAAAGATAGGTATTCTCTTATTCTGATGCGGATTGGCATAGATGATATTCCGCTTACCCGCTTGCCCGATCCAGATGCTGAGCCGAGCGTCGATAATCAGCCTTATAAATATAAAACAGTCAATAACTCAGACTACTTAGCATATTTCGGCTTCTACCGTAAGCTGAGCAGCTACGTTATCGGTATTACACCGAAAGTTTTATATCGAAACTTGGCAAACACCAATGGATACGGCTTCGGAGCCGACGTATCAACTTACCTAAAGGTGACCAATAACGCCCTCTTTGCCTTGAAAGTACGCGATTTCTTTTCCACCCAAATATTTTGGGCAAACGGCACTCGTGAAATGATTCTCCCCTCGATAGACACCGAATTCAGCTACTCGTTCCCAACACCTATAATAAATACAACCTCGAGAATAATATTAGGTGTAGACCTCTATTTAGAAGGGCGTATACTTTCATCTACCAACAACTTTGGAGTAGTTAGCACTGACTATCATTTCGGTTTAGAACTACCTATGCCAGAATATCTTACCCTCTATTTAGGGTATGACGTGAAGGACTTTACCAGTGGCTTAACCCTATATTTAGGGCAGTTCCAGATAAACTATGGCTTTAAACACAACACCGAGTTGGACAACTCTCATCGAGTCTCGATCGGACTCAAACTATAACGGAATTATATGAAGAAAATAGCAGTCTTAGGTATCACCGGTTCAATTGGACTTTCTGTAGTGGAAGTGGTCAGACAACACTCAGATAGGTTTCAAATAACGTTTGCCACCGCACATAGCAATCAAGAACTTCTCTTTTCATTGGCTGAAGAGTTTGCAATCGATCAGATAGTAGTCACCAGCGACAATAAAGTTAAGCAGCCGCAGGGTCTGAAAAGTAAACTCTATTATGGCACAGACGAAGCTATAAAACTACTCAAAGAGAGTGACTATGACTTAGTCATTAACGCCGTATCTGGCTCGGCAGGGCTCATATACTCCTACAACATATTGAATAACGGACAGAAGCTTGCCCTCGCTAATAAAGAATCACTCGTTATGGCTGGGCACATCCTTACTAAGATGCCCGGTGGCAACCAGATAATCCCTATTGATAGTGAGCATAGCGCAATCTTACAGCTCATCGATAATCTGCCAGCTGATGATATAGACAACCTTATCTTAACCGCTTCCGGCGGACCTTTCCGTGAACTACCCCTTGATGAGTTTGCCAGTATAACCCCTGAGCGGGCGTTGAGCCATCCCACCTGGTCGATGGGGACTAAGATTTCCATCGATTCTGCCACTATGTTTAACAAAGGCTTAGAGGTCATCGAAGCACATTGGCTATTTAACACACCTTATGACAGAATAAAGGCTGTCATCCACCCTCAGTCTATCGTCCACTCGCTTGTAGAGTGTCGAGACGGTTCAATATTTGCTCAAATGGGTAACCCATCTATGCAGCTTCCAATCTTATACGCTCTAAACTATCCCAACCACCACCCTTCAGAGCATCATAGAACTAAGATTACTGATCTACCTCCTCTAACGTTTAGCGAAATAGAGTCTGAAAGGTATCCTCTCTACCAATTAGCTGTGGATGCCGGTATAGAAGGGGGCATTTATCCAACAGTATTAAATGCCGCTAATGAGGCTGCTATAAACCTATTCTTGCAACGAAGAGTTCCCTTCACTGATATATTTAGACTTACCAACGAAGCTCTTCAGCACTACCAAAATATCGATAATCCTGATATCGAGACTATCATATCCACTAATTGTCTTGTTTACAACGAAGTACTATCACGTTATCTTGAGTGAAACGCTAAGTTTATAGAATATTAGGTAACCCTTATGATAACCGGGAAAGAAGCTAAAACACCTATCCCTCTTCTCTTCCCTGCAATAGTATGGATTTTAGGGATAGTGCTTGGCTTTTACCTCTATTCTACACTCTCAACACTCCCCCCTAATACAATAATAATAGCCTCGGCAACTACCTTTCTACTCCTCTTATCGCTATACGTTTTCATCAAAAGGCGGAGTATACGGTTTGGAATACTCCTATTGACCATTTTCCTACTCGCCTTTTTAAGGTCTTTTGTTTTCTCTTCCCTACCACCTAACCACATCAACAACTTGTTAGATAAAAAGGGGAACTTTACCCAAAAAGTGACGTTCACCATTACAGAAGAGCCTAAATTTATCGATAATGAGTTCGGGCTTAGCTACTTAGTACGGGGTGAGTTCTCACACATAGCAGGTAACCCTACCGTCGGTAGATTCCAAAGCTACATACCAGCAAGATTTATAGACGAAGAGCAGGCTCCACTCGTATTTGGTAAAAATTATTCAATGATTGCGGAAGTGGTCAAGGTGCCTTCAGACGGACTTGTTAAGTTTCCGGAACTACGGTTTAATCAACATAAATATCCACAAGTACGTGCTTACCCCAAGGGTTTGGTCAAAGGGGAGGTAAGTGGTACTGAAAAAGAGTTATCTAAATACAAGCATCTTCTTAACAATGTACGTGTGGGGATAGTAAATCGGATCGATTCCAGATTCACCTCAGAAGAGGGTGCTTTTGTTAAAGCTGTATTATTAGGCATACGTGAAGATGTAGGAGAGCTTCGAGATCTAATCGACAAGGGGGGTATGGCTCATTTATTAGCTATCAGCGGTCTTCATTTAGCGCTGATTGTTTTTTTACTTAGCCTTATACTCAAAATCTTCCGAATACGGCGCACACCTTTATGGATTACCTTAATTATCTTCTTAATCTTTTACGGCGAGCTATGTAATTGGAGCCCTTCTATTAGTCGGGCAGCAGTTATGCTTTCATTGATAATGATCAGTCTAATCCTTCAACGTAAACCCTGTTACAACAATACCTTGATTGCTACTGTATTGATTATCACTGCTGTTAATCCAGCCCAAATATTCTCAGTAGGTCTGCAACTTTCATTCCTTTCGGTATTGATTTTGATCAATATAGTCCCATATTTTGATAAGAGTTTACTTAAAGCATTCAAAAAGCGCTTTGGCTTAACCGAATTGAGGGGATTGCATAAGCTGCTTTACGATGGGACAATGCTTTTAATTGTATCCACTTTTATGGCAGTCTTTTTAACTCCACTGACCATCATCTATTTTAACCGCTTCTCACTCAACGGCATCGTTGGGAACCTATTAAGTATCCCTTTGATGGGTATTCTACTCCCTCTCTCAGTGTTATTGATAGCACTCCCTGAAGTCCCTGCTCTGATCTTACCTTACCATAAAACGTTAAGTCTTGCCTATTCCATCTTCTATAAGTGGGTCAACTTCTCTGCACATCTCCCTTTTTACTATGATTTTGTTAAGTTCGGCAAACTTCAGCTAACTCTCTCCTATCTCCTTTTAATCTCACTTTGCCTTTTCATACGCCAAAGAATATTGCTTAAAGAGCTACCCTCTAATGAAAGTGAGACACTAAACGGCGATGATTCACTCAATCTAATCAAAAAGGCGCAGAGATATAGAGTCGCAACCCTGATCTTTACCCTTCTCTTTCTAATCAGCCTATTTCCTTTTAGTAGCGACAAGCTGAGAATCACCTTTTACGATGTAGACCATGGGGATTTATTTTTAATCGTAACACCACAAAAAGAGCATATCCTTATTGATACAGGTCCTACCAAAAGTATGAAAGGGCACTTTAAGAAATCAGCTCTACCCAATTTCCGAGAGAGGGGTATTAAGAAAATTGACTGGCTAATCATCACTCACCCACACAAAGACCATCACGGCGGTTTTAAATCGGTTAGTAAAAACGTGAAGGTCAACAATCTTATGGTTAACGACTTTTTCACTAAGAGCGATATCTGGAATGAATATAAAGATGTTGCCATTGAGCGTGGTATAAACACAGTCGTCATCCAAGACACTACAAGCATTCAGTTAAAAAAGTTACGCTTGAAGATC
>JAJBBL010000118.1 GCA_020532365.1 Candidatus Cloacimonadota bacterium
ATTCCGCCGTTAAACTGATTAAAAATATCCTGTTGATCGGCTACCAGCACTTCATACCCGGCATTCTGTTTGTATAGCCAAGCTAACTTGTTAGCCTCTTCAAGAAAAGCTTGAGGGGCAATAATAAGGGCATCTACCGCTTTTTGGTCAACGATAAAATCGACAGGTCTCATCTCTTTCAAATTGCTCGGCTTGAAGTATTCGCCCTCTTTGATTATCGCATAAACCCCTTTTGGACCACTGTTGCCGATAACTCTAAACTTACCCATTTGAGGTGACTCTAAGCTCTTAATTGGTAGAGTGCTAACTGTGTATAGATCGGTCACTTCATAGGCACGTAATCTTTCATTTTGACCCTCTATACGGTACTCCACGTTCTTACCATTGTCCTCTTTATTAATATTAAAGTAGAGAGGAGCGCCCCCTTTAACCAATCGCCTATAGTATTCGATCCCATAATAATCTAAATAAAGGTTACTGCTTGTAGTTCTGTGTAAAGTGAGGATCAGGTTATTGGTACCACTTTGAAGTAAATCACCTGTTTCTGTAAAAGATCGATAAGTAACGCCTGACCAAGCAGTTTGGTTCATCACCATCTGCCCATTAATCTGCATAGAGAGTCGATGGGTGACGCTACCGGAGGTCAAAACATCTGCCTGGAGGGCAACTTTAAGTCTTTGCTGTTTTGTTGTGTCGACGTCTAACAGCTTAAAGCTATAATTATGATTAGAGGTAGAAAAACCAGTCATTAACGAAGTGAACCAAGTAAATCCTTCGTGGTCACGTCTCACGTTTTCGCTTTCAAAATGATAGTAATCGGGAGTGGAGCTACTAATAACATCTCCCCCGCTCAAGTTTTTCTCTTTCATTCTTTTAGGGGAATCTTCGAACCTTCCTGCAAAGGTTAGCCAGTAAACACCATTTCCCGAATAGGGATTATAATACTGAGCTATAGAGCCTGAGATTGCGCTATTTTGGTCAAAGCCATCTCGATTTCTGGCGTAGAAGATAATTTTGTCACCCGAATCAAACCTACCATCCTCTTCCCCCTCCACTAAAATTGGTATTTCTTTAAAAGGGAAGCCGTTATCATTTATCGATTCAGAGAGTAGTGCCCCGCCGGTGGTAAAGATTCTGATAGTTTTGGGGTTGAGGTCGGCTAAAGGCAAGTCTTTAAGCTGTTGACTGGTAAGCTCATACATACCATTTTCAGTCACTTCAAACTGATACCAGAAGTCAGCTTTATCGAAAGGGGCGTATTCCACTTCAACTGTTTCCCGCTCCTGCCAAAATCTCGCTTCTGAATAGTTTAAGATGACTGAGCTTAGGTCTAAATCATCGATTTGTGCCTGCCTAACAGAAGTGTCCCCTATGATATCGATCTCGATTCTCAATCTTTCAGTGATATTAATCTTAGATCTTTGATAATCATAGCTCACTGGTATTATAAGGAGGGGTATTACCCTATTATATCTAAAATAAGTGGGTTCTAAAAGCTGAACAGTGTTGAGAGATCTTTCGTTATAAAACGCTTCGTTAATCTGGTATTTAAGCTCACTCCCCTTTTCCGTTTGGATCACCTCAGGTGCTGGCATCAAAGGTTTTGATAAATACTGTTCGGTAATTTTACTTTCAACGACCCTAACTGATGCTATTCCGTTTGCAGGCACGCCAATATAATAGTTAATCTGGGGTAGCATAGGTCTACCTACTTCAGCTTCAAAGCCGAGTCCGGGAGACTTAAAATAAGAGTAGCCGGCCTCATCCACCAAAGTGTAGTCATCCACTAAAAAATCTATTGTTATCCTGTTTGGAGTAAGACTAACTACCTCTATCTCTCCACCGAGTAGAGTTAGACTGTATAGTGCTATCAATAATATTATATACTTTTTCAAGCGATTTACCTCACCTTTTCCATCTATTAGCAACAGAATGCCGACACAAATTTATGCAGTCTCCATTCAATGAGCGAGTTTTCAAGTGACTAAAATATATGTCAACCTGTATCTCTTCGCCATCTTTTTGTTTCGGCAAACCGCCGACTATTTTTTTAACTTTGCAACTATCGAGTCATCCTCTTTAATTTCAGAAATCAACTTCATTTTATGAGTCCAGCGGCACGTTAAATTACTCACTCTCAATTCCTCTATCTGGGGTAGGAATTTAAAACTAAAAAAATAATCAATAGTTGTAAGCTCTCTCAAGCTAATCATATCGGGAGAGTCGTTACTTTTTACAGGTCAGTTTTATGTTTGAATCAAACAAAATGGTTGACAATAATGCAAAAGATATGGTTCGCTCAGCCAACTTAACAAAAATAAACGATAAGGAGTTTTTTATGCCAAGAATGACTGTGGATCCTTATTACTGCAAAGGTTGTGGACTTTGCATACCAGTTTGCCCTCAGAAGATCATCCGTCTTTCAGACCAAATCAACGAAAAAGGGTATCACTATGCAGAGTGTTTTGATCAAGAGGCTTGTATAGCCTGTAAAATGTGCTACATCGCGTGTCCTGATGTTGCAATCACTATCGAAAAGTAAGAGGGAGGAGTAAAAATGTCTCAGAAAATTTTAATGAAAGGTAATGAAGCTGTAGCAGAGGCAGCTATTAGAGCCGGATGTCGACTCTATTTCGCCTACCCAATCACCCCCCAAAGTGAACTAATCGAGTATATGGCTAAGATGATGCCAAAGGTTAACGGAACTTTCCTCCAAGCGGAGAGTGAAGTATCCGCTATTAATATGGTATACGGTGCTGCCGGTTGTGGAAAGAGAGTAATGACCTCTTCGTCTTCACCTGGTATTTCACTGAAAATGGAAGGTATCTCCTATCTTGCCGGTGCCGAGCTACCCTCAGTTATTATCAACGTGCAGCGTGGTGGTCCAGGCCTTGGCGACATTCAGCCAGCTCAAGGTGACTACTTTCAAGCTACTAAGGGTGGTGGACACGGCGACTATCGTCTGATCGTGCTCGCTCCTAACAGTGTCCAAGAGTTTGCCGATATGGCTTCTGAAGCTTTTGATTTAGCTGACAAGTATCGCAACCCAGTAATGATACTTTCCGACGGTCTTTTAGGTCAAATGATGGAGCCTGTATCTTTTAAAGAGAGCAAAACTGACGAAGAGATTGAAGAGCTTGGAAAACAACACTACGAATGGTGTATGCATCCTAACACAGGTTATACAGAGAGACACCATAACGAAATCAACTCACTCGAAATAGACCCAAACGTTCTTGAGCAACACGTTCTCGAACTCGAAAAGAAATATAAACTCATCGAACAAAATGAAATCAAATATGAGGAATATAAGGTTAGTGATGACAATGAAATCCTCTGTGTTGCTTTCGGTATCTCATCGAGAGTTGTTAAGTCTGCTATCAACGAGCTTGAAAAAGAGGGACATAGCATCGGTCTCGTCAGACCTATCACCGTTTGGCCATACCCATACGAAGCGATTGCAAAAGCAATCGGTCCAAAAGTTAAAAAAGTTATCGTGTTCGAGCTTAACCTTGGACAGATGGTTGAAGACGTACGTCTCGCCGTAAACGGTAAAGTACCGGTTGACTTTATGGGTAAAGTGGGTGGAATCGTATTCACTCCGGCTGAAGTTAAAGAGAAAATCGAAGAGAGTTTATAGGAGGAGAAATGGAAATTGTAGCCCAAAGACCAAAATCATTACGTGATGTTCAATTTACATACTGTCCTGGATGTCTACACGGCGTAGCTCATAGACTTATCGCTGAAACTATGGATGAGTACGGAATCAGGGATAACACAATGGGTATCGCACCCGTTGGCTGCTCTGTTTTCGCTTACAAATTCTTCGATTGCGATATGGCACAAGCTGCACACGGAAGAGCTCCAGCAGTAGCTACTGGTATGAAGAGAGCAAGACCAGATATGGTAGTATTTGCTTATCAAGGTGACGGTGACCTCGCTGCAATAGGTACGGCTGAGATTGTACACGCTGCTAACCGTGGCGAAAACATTACAGTATTCTTCGTTAACAACGCAATTTACGGTATGACTGGTGGCCAGATGGCACCGACTACACTACCTAATATGAAAACGACTACCTCCCCTTACGGAAGAGACGTTAACGATATAGGATACCCAATCAGAGTATCTGAACTGTTGAACACACTTGAAGCCCCTTACTACATTGAGCGAGTTTCATTGCTCTCAGTTCCAGACACAATCAAAGCTAAACAGGCTGTAAAAAAAGCTCTGAAATACAACATAGAAGGCAAAGGATTCACCTTTGTTGAATTCATTTCTACTTGCCCAACTAACTGGGGTATAGATCCAAACAAATCAAAAGATTGGGCAAAAGAGAATATGCTTCCATACTTTAAGCTCGGTTGCTTCCGAGATAAAGAAAAAGATAACGGGGGTAAATAAACATGACTTATGAAATGATCTGCTCCGGATTCGGTGGACAAGGTGTTCTTACCATTGGACGTTTCCTCGCTCAGTCAGGAATGAAAGAGGGTAAAAATGTTTCATGGCTCCCTTCTTATGGACCAGAAATGAGAGGGGGTACTGCTAACGTATCAGTTGTAATCTCCGATGAAGAGATAGCCTCTCCAGTCGTTTCCAACCCTAACGTTGTAGTAGCATTGAACCAGCCTTCACTCGATAAATTTGGACCGCCAACTCGTAAAGGTGGAGTTATCTTCGTCAATACAGATATGTGTCCTAAAAAGATCGTAGTCGAAGGTGTGGATATAGTCTACGCCCCGATGTCACAAATGGCAAATGATATCGGCTCGCCAATGGTTCTTAACATGCTTGCTATCGGTATGATTATCGGTAAAACAGGTATGGTTAAATATGAAACACTCGAAGAGGATCTTACCTCTTATATGGCAGGGCGTAACCCTGACCTACTTAAAATGAACCTGGCCGCTATTAAAAAGGGAATGGAAGTAGCCAATCAATAAGATTAGCTAAATTAGTCATATACTAATGTTGGAGGAACGCTGAAATGAAAGCCAAAATGTTTACTTTAATAGCTTTACTGATAATGGCACTGCTCTTAGGCTGCTCAAGTGCACCAAAAGTAAAAAGAGTGTCCACTGATACAGCTATCGACCTAAGTGGAAGATGGAATGATACCGACTCAAGACTCGTTGCTGAACAGATGATTAACGATGTGATCTCCAGAAACTGGCTCACAAGTTTCACCTCTAAAAAGAGTGAACAGCCAGTCGTAATAGTTGGATCTGTCAGAAATCTCAGTTCCGAACATATCGATACCGGTACGTTTATCAAAAATATGGAACGAGAGCTGATTAATAGTGGAAAAATACGCTTCGTAGCGGCTAAAGACTCTCGATCAGAAATCAGAGAAGAAAGATTAGACCAACAGTCGAGCGCTACTGAAGAGACAGCAAAAAGATTGGCAGCAGAAACTGGTGCCGACTTTATGTTGCAAGGTGCTATTAGAACTATCGTTGATGCCATTGACGGGAAACAGGTCAAGCTATACCAAGTCGACTTAGAGCTGATAGATATTGAGAGTAATGAAAAAGTATGGATCGGAAATAAAGAGATTAAGAAATACGTAACAAAGCCACGAGCTAAGTGGTAAAGGGCGCTACCTTAATAGAGGTGTCTTATGAAATTGCAGAGATACTGCTATTTTGGAAGCCTTGCTCTATTTCTTATCATACTAACAAGCTGCTCTTCAATAGCTACTAATGTTGAAGCGTTTAAAAAGATTGAGAGAAGCACAGAACAGGGATATTTTGCGGAGGCAGTTAGCCAAATAGAGGCTAATAAAGGTAAGCTTTATTCCAAGAAAGACCGTGTTCTCTACTATCTTGACTTAGGTCTCCTTTATCATTACAATGGAGACTTTGAAAAAAGTAACGAACTTTTAACCGAGGCAGATCTCGCTATAGAGGATCTCTTTACAAAAAGTGTCTCCAAAGCGGCTGCCTCTTTACTTCTTAATGACAACGCTTTAGAGTATCCGGGTGAAGATTATGAAGATATTTATGTCAGTATCTTCAAAGCGTTGAATTACCTGCAGTTAAATAAGTTTGATGAAGCTTTCGTTGAAATTAGAAGAGTAAACGAAAAACTAAACATTCTTGAAGATAAATACAAAGACCTATCTAAAGCGTTACAGAAGTCGGAAGACGCCAAGGCTACAATACAAAGTCAACATAGCAGATTCCATAACTCGATTTTTGCCAGGTATATTAGTATGCTCTTATACCTCGCTGAAGGTATGACCGATGAGGCTATGATTGATAAAAAACATATCAAAAGTGGATGGTTACAGCAAGCTAACATCTATGACTTTCCCCAGCCAAATTTCGATAAATACTTCGAGCAGTCGCAAAAACCAAAGGTAAGATTTGTTTCCTTTACAGGGAAAGCCCCTTATAAAAAACCTGCTGAACGACGTATCGCTACCACCCCCTATTCCGTCATTATCACCGGTAATGAACCTTACCGCTTTTACGATGAATTCTATTGGCCTGGTATCGAAGGGAGTTATTACTTCAAGTTTTCGCTACCCTATATGCATCGAAAAGATTCTAACGTGAAAAAGATTAAAGTGTATACAAACGATGAGTATCGAGGGGAGTTGGAAAAGATAGAAGACATCGGTAATTTAGCCGTAGAGACTTTTGCGGTTAAAGCTCCAATCATTTACTTTAAAGCATTCACCCGAAGTATAATCAAAGGTGTAGTGGCTGAAAAAGCAAAAGAGGAGATGAAGAAGAAAAATGAAGGGTTTGCCGGAATGTTACTCGGCTTAGCTGCTGATATAGCGGTCGATATCTCTGAGAATGCCGATTTAAGAACTTCTCGCTTCCTCCCTAATGAGGTTTATGTGGGTGAAGTTGAGTTAGATAGTGGTGTATACAACATACGTATTGACTATCTTGACAGCTATGGAAGGCTGATTCATAGTCACCGCAAAGAGGGTTATGAAGTGAAAAATAACCCTATGAATATGATTAACAGCTATTACCCCAACTAATTGTTTAGGAGGTGTTATGAAAAAGAGTCTGCTCTTTCTAATTGTACTATGCTTTGCCCTATCCGTGCAGACTAATCTGTCGGCCAAAAGAATTAAAGCTTCTAAAGACCCTGAATGGGTCACTAACCCCTACTCGAAATACTCCGAAGATAGATTTCTGGTAGCTATCGGAGAGGGCGATAATAGAGGGGCTGCAGAGGCTAAAGCAGCAGCTAATCTGGCTAAAATATTTGAAACTGAAGTGACCTCCGAAGAGGTATACGTCGAACGGTATCAAGAAATAGTCAAAGGGAGCTCTACCACCCATTCAGAATTTTCTGATCTAAGTCAGGATGTCTCTATTACTACCAATCAGACTCTATACAACGTCCAATATGCCGAAAACTATACCAATAAGTTAGGACGCACCTTTGTGCTTGCATACATCGATAGACTTAAGACAGGAAACATCTACACGCAAAAAATAGAGCAGAATGCTGAAAGAATAAACGCCTTTATCAAAAGCTCTGAGAATACAGACAACTACCTAAAAAAATATGCCTACCTTAATGCTGCTCTACTTATCGCTTCCGTCAACAAGCCCATTATCGAGCAAGTGCAGATCATATCAATCGCCCACCACAATAGCTTAGTCTTAAATTACAACTACAACGATCTTTTTATGCTCACTAAAGAAGTGGCCCAAAAAGTACATTTCAGCCTCTCAATAAGCAACGATGACGAAAACAGGCTTTGCTCAATTATCAGTGATATTATCACAGGCTATGGATTCGTTGTTAGCGATAAAGGTGATTTAAAAATAGTCGGCGATGTTGATATTGAATCTGTTGATCTAAAAAGACGTGAAAAATTTGTCCGCTGGAATCTTAACCTTAACTTAGAAAGTAACGACGGAGTTACCCTTATCACCCACTCCCAACGTGGTAGAGAGGGTCATCTTAATTACCCAGAAGCTGTATCCAGAGCGTATAGAGCCATAGAAAGTGAGATCCGCCTGGAGTTCAATAAGAAGCTAATGAAGTATTTTGATAACCTTACCAAATAAAAGGGATCGTCAGATGAAATCATACAGAAAAGAATTGTGGTTTGAAACTACAGCCCGCAGAGAATTAATTAACATCACCCCTGACATCAATAGAGTACTACAAGAAAGTGGGATAAAAGAGGGGCTCTTGCTCTGCAACGCAATGCATATCACCTCCAGTGTATTTATCAATGACGATGAGTCGGGCTTACATAAAGATTTTGAGATCTGGTTGGAAAAACTCGCACCTGAAAAGCCACACTCTCAGTATTTCCATAACGGTTATGAAGATAATGCTGATGCACATTTAAAACGCTCCATTATGGGTAGAGAAGTCGTAGTGGCTATAACGAATGGACAGTTAGACTTCGGTCAGTGGGAACAGATATTTTATGGAGAGTTCGACGGTAAACGGCGCAAACGTGTTTTAGTTAAGATCATCGGTGAATAGTAAACAGTCTAAAATCAACTGAGATTAGCAGCAGTTAATGAGAGCGAAATTGCAAAGCAAAAAGTAACATCATTTCCTTTTCATCTACCGAACATGTAAGGAGTAATACCGTAGCCGGCCCATACCCGCCTACGGTATTCTTCCTTACTTACTCCTTAGTTCTGCTATACTGTGCAATACTTTACGTAATTTAATAGATTGTTGAAAGAAAAAGCTACTCCGCTCTCATTCCAAATCTAAAAGACTATGCAAAAAGGGATGGCTAAATACCCTACAACCAAATTCACCATTTTTTTGCGACAAAGCCATTAAGAACGTCATTGTGATCAAATAGGCTGGATTATTTTATGATGTATCGTCCAACAAGATCGAAATATAAACTTGACAAGTTTCGTTTTTCGCTTATATAATGGTTGAGGTGATGTGATTTATTGGTACCTCAGTTAACATAACTACATATGCGGAGGATCATATGAAAACAAAATACTTTGTTGTACTGTTACTTATACTCATAGTTTCCGCTACTTTGCTGGCGGATACTGACTATGTTAAAGCACGGTCTATGCAGATCGAACGAATCAAAGAGAGAGCACATAAAGCTCAATCGTTGTTTTTAAATTCAAAAGTGTTACCAACACGCGATCTTAAAGTCACAGAGATGACCAGAGAATGGTGGTGGTACGCTGATAACGAGTGGATAACAGCCGACACTAAAATTTATGATTACGACTATAAAGGGCGTGTGTCTGGTATAACTGAACAATTTTGGAATTATGATGAGAGCGAGTGGACTGATTACAGCTTCAAAACTGTTATAACTTATCTTGATAATGGGGAGCTTGGTGTGATAACCACCAGGTTTATCTCCAGTCTGTTTGAAATCGATATGAGCCGTGTTTCTCATCAATATAACGACAAAAACCAACTTACAGAATTAGAATTTGTAATGAACGTAGAAGAGAATGAAGATTTTGAGTGG
>JAJBBL010000029.1 GCA_020532365.1 Candidatus Cloacimonadota bacterium
AAGTAGAAAGCCATAGCTGTGTCAGCGTTGTCATATCCTTCGTAATCTGCAGAGGTGAAACCTACACCGGCAACAACTTGAGCTTTGTCTGACATTTTGTATGCAAAGTCACCAAAACCACCAAGAGTTGTCACGTTCTCGATCTCGTCTTTAACTGCATTATATACAGCTCTGTTTAAGTTAACTGAGGTTATACCATAGTTACCTGTGTTTTGACCAAAGTTAGCGTGAAGGCGGATAGCCATTGGATCTAAATCGAAATCAAATAATACTCCAGCTACGTATGCAAGAACTGCCTCTTCGATTGGGCCATAATTCTTGTCGTAATTGTAGTAGTTAACACCGACTGATCCGTGGAAATCAATGTTGTCACCAAATTTTGTCTTGTAACCAATGTTTGCTTTAGGGATGAGTGCTTTTTTTGCCTGGGATGCTAAAACTGCATCGAAAGTCTCTGGGCTCATTAAGCTTACATAGAGTCCGTTATCTAACTCGAAACGCACTTGTGATTTCAAACCTTCATCAAGAGCTCCCCAACCAATTAAGAAGAGGTCTGAGCCGTAAACTTGCTTACTGGCCATACGAATGTTTGAGAAATCTTTACCAACAAAGAGTGACCAACCGTCCATTTTGAGTCTTCCATAAAGCATGCGGATTGATCCACCTGCTCCTATTTCAAACTTACCTGAAAGGTTACCTTCTTGGAGTCTAACACCAAAGTGACTATTGCCTTGGAAATAAGAATTGAAGTCTAATTCGCTTTCGCCTGATCCACTCCAATCTTCATTTTCCATTTCATACCAAACACCTGTTCTCGCGCTACCATAATGGTTTATGTCCATAGACAATAAGAATGATGCGGTGAAAACGGTTATTAGTGCTAAAAGAAATACTTTTTTCATATTTTCCTCCTTGACTCGCCTGAAGTATAAATTTCACGCTTGTCACTTGACATTAAATGTACTTACTAAATTTTTTGTCAAGGAATAACTTACATTGCCAAACTCATTAAGTCGTTAATATCGGACAATATCTATTACTAAATGCAAATATGGTCAGCCTTTCTCTTAATCACGTCCTATTGGAAGAAACTGCAAACTAAACTCCTCCTCAATAGCTATTCCAAATATATCCGTCGTATCTTCTTTAACCTTGAGTTGGTAAGATTGACGGTCTAACAGTTCTATCTTAGGACTGACGCGTACCACTCTGGAACTTTGCAAATCAACTGTTATAGGAACGCTCTTCTTAGTTATTAAATCAATCACCTCAATCACCAAGTTTTCTTTACTCATAAACTTGTTAAATGTCAGTTCAATAGTAGGTTGTACGCTGTATACAACAGCCCCATTTCGAGGTAAGGTAGCCACTATTTGTGGAGTTTTAGTGTCATTTTCAACCTTGCCGGTAAACTCGCTTTGCATCTCTTGCGCTACATTACCCTTCAGATCCTCGACCTCAAATAGCGTCAACTTATACTCAAGGGTATCTAAAGCGGGAATCACTATCTCAATTTTGCTTTCAATAATATCATAGGCAAGTATCTTTACCTCTGCGGCTAAAGAGTCGGCACTATGCAAATTCATCCCTTTAGTGCTCTTTATAGGTTTATTGAAATTGGCTCTGATCAGTTCACTATGCTCGACGTTTACCGTTTGTAGTTCTGGTTTCTTATCATCAAAATAGGTCAGTTCTATATCGACTTTACGCTGTTCAGAAGCGTTAAATTGAACTTCATAAAAAGGCTCTTTACCTGAGTCATATCTCTTATTTTCATTTTTATCGATAAAAGCTCTTAGGATGTATCCCACACCAGATAGGTTATCTATACGATACTCTCTATTCTTGGCAGTTTGCTGAAATACTTTCACAGAATCTGCAGAGAAGATACTTAACGATACAGGAAGCCCTATATCTTTTTCATCCTCATATTCAATTTTCCCTGAGATAGTACTATACTTCAGCTCCCCTGTATGAAAGACGTAATGATAATCTTTATTAAGGTTGTTGCGTCGCAGGTCTCTAATCTGTTGTGAAATAGTTAGATGGTAATTATGGTTAGGCGCAAGCTCTTCATTTATCTCTATGGTTAACACATTGTCTTTCCACCGAAACTTCTTTGCACTAACGAGAGGGTAAATATATATTCCCCCTTCACCTGAGTATACTGAAGAACGGTCGATAGGTTTAGAAAAAGTTATCTCAATATTTTGGTCTGTTATGTTTGAGTAAGGTTCAGGTATAACAGAAACCACTGTTGGGTTTTCAGTATCCTCTTTACCCCCAGTTACATCTTTACGGTGTCCACAGCTTGTTACAAGCAGGGATATAATCAAGATTAATAGACTAAAAGCCTTTCTCACGTAGGTAGTCCTCAGTAAGCCCTGGTTTATTTTTACCGATCATTCGAGCTACATATTTGCCGATAACATCGTATTCAAGGTTAACCTTGTCTCTCACCTTGAGATTGGCAAGGTTAGTGTTTTCCAAGGTAAATCCGACTAATGACACCATAAAAGAGCGATGATCAAGCTCTGCGATAGTAAGGCTTACACCGTTAACAGCTATTGAGCCTTTAGGGACAAGTAGATCTCTATCCTTAACCTCATACCCTATCGTTATCAGAATAGAGTTTTTCTCTTTAGTTACTCTCAAAACCTCAGCTACTAAGTCGACATGCCCCTGAACGAGATGACCGTCTAAAAAGGAGTCCATTCTCAATGCCCTTTCCAGATTTATCTCATCGCCTTTCCTCCAATTGCCAACAGTGGTTTTTTTAGCAGTCTCTTCCATAAACTCCACTTTCAGCTCTTTTTCATTGAAAGATATAACAGTTAGGCATATACCGTCACAGGCTACGCTGGCACCGTCAAAAAGGTCTTTTTGGAGGGTTTTGCAGCTGATTGTGATATATCGTCTATGACCGGCTACATCTACACGTTCTACTCTCCCTTTCTCTTGTATTATCCCAGTAAACATTATGTCTCCTTTCTCAGATTGTATAGCGTCTTTTAATAGCGTTAGACAGAGTTAAAGTGTTGCTGTATTCGATATTACCGCCAAACGGTAGCCCTGTGGAGAGTCGTGTCACTCTTTTATTAAACGGAGCAGTTTCAGCAGCTATAAGATCGATAGTAGTTTCTCCTTCAGTAGAGGGGTTTAGTGCTAAAATAAGTTCTTCAACTTCAGGGTCTGCCGCTCTTTGAAGCAGTTCTGGCAGATGAATCTCTTTTATTCCGATCCCTTCCATTGGGGAAAGGAGATTATTTAATACAAAGTAATAACCCTTATATTCCCCAGTAGCCTCAATCAGGTAGACATCATAAGTGTTTTCCACTACACATAGGAGGGTCTTATCCCGACTCATATCCTCACAAATAGTGCAAGGATTTGAGTCGGTTAAGATATTACATTTATCGCAGAAAGAGTGAATCTCTACAGCTGTCTTGATTGTGTCAGCCAGATCCAAAGTCCGCTCTTTATCTTGATGCAGAAGGAATAGGGCAAACCGTTGCGCTGTTTTCTCTCCAACACCAGGTAGCTGCTTAAGCGAGTTTTTTAAATCATCAAGTGGCTTATTGAAGTACATTATCAGAACAGTCCGGGTATGTTAAGTCCACCTGTGAGCTTTGACATTTCGTTTTCAGAGTTTTGCGCAATTTTATCTTTCGCTTCGTTAAATGCTGCTATTATAAGGTCTTCAAGCATTTCGACATCTTCAGGATCGACCACCTCTTTCTCAATTTTGAGCTCTTTGATCTCATATTTGCCATTGATTACCAGCTTCACCATTCCGCCACCGGTACTAACCTCAACTATTTGGTTAGCCAGTTCTTCTTGGGCTTTAGCCAGGTCATCCTGCATCTTCTTTGCTTGATCCATTAGGTTTTTCAACCCTTTTTTTCCACCTGGGAACATATTGATTACTCTCCTCTATCTATAAGTTATTTTTAATCTCTTTTATCTTATCCTCTACGAGCTTTTGGATCTCGTTCATTCTTTCAATCGATGTGGCTTCAAACCTCATCACTAAAACTGGCTGTGTATTTGAGGCTCTAACTAATCCCCAGCCATCTTCAAATGTAAGTCTCATCCCGTCAATATCGTTAACTTTATACCCTTCATTTTGGAAGAAATCTCTAACTTTTTCAACGATCTGGAACTTATTCTCTTCAGTACAGCCTACTCTCAGTTCGGGTGTATTATACATTTTTGGCTGATCTGCTAACATCTCGCTCACTTTTTGATCACTTTTTGCCACGATCTCTGCAAATCTACAAGCGGCGTAAATAGCATCGTCAAAACCAAGATATCTGTCTTTAAAGAAGATATGCCCGCTCATCTCGCCGCCAAACTTTATATCATCCTCTTTCATCTTCTTCTTCAAGAGTGAGTGACCTGTTTTATACATCACAGGTATGCCACCATGCTTTTCGATATCGTCAAAGAGTACTTTAGAGCATTTAACGTCGGCTAAGACTTTTTCGCCTGGATTTTCTTTAAGGAACTCTCTCGCGAAGATGTTGACTACTTGATCTCCAAAAAGCATCTCTCCATTTTCTGCTATAACTCCGATTCTATCAGCATCTCCATCTAATCCAATTCCGACATCAGCTTTCACGTCTTTAACCGCTTTAATCAAGTCTTGCATATATTCAACGATAGTTGGGTCAGGATGATGATTTGGAAAAGTACCATCCATATCGCAATAAAGCTCTATTACTTCACACCCTAAACGGCGTAAGACATCTGGTAGAATTGGACCCCCTGCCCCATTGCCGGCATCGACTACCACTTTGATTGGTTTTTCTACCTTACTATGCTCAACCAAGTAATCCTGATAGGTTTTAACCATACCTGACACATTTTGAGCCACACCATCACCTTCAGCAAAGTCTTCATTCTTTATAATCTCATAAATTTCCTGTATATCTTTGCCGTAAATACTTCCAAGTCCGACATTCATTTTAAAACCGTTATAAGATGGCGGGTTATGGCTTCCGGTAATCATCAACCCAGCATCCACATTGAGGTGATGAATCGAAAAATAGAGCGTTGGAGTAGCTAAAATAGCAACGTCAAAAACGTCACAACCAGAATGAGTAAGCCCTTCAGTTATAAGTTTCTTAAAGCGGGGTGTGCTCAGTCGTGCATCGCCACCCAGAGCTACCGTTTTCAGCCCTCTTTTCCTTAAGAAAGTACCAAATCCTCGACCTAAAAGATAAACCGTATTGTCGGTTAAATCTACATCCACTATCCCTCTTACATCATACTCTCTAAATATTTGCTTATTGATCGCCATTTACTCCTCCTCTCCTTGGTCTTTTATTCTTTTTTAATTAAACTTAGCCTCTCCATCTCAGCTACAAGATTATTAAGTGCCAGTCCACGATGGCTTATCTTGTTTTTCTCATCCTCATCCATTTCAGCAAAGGTTTTACCACTCTCTTTCACTTGAAAAACAGCGTCATATCCAAACCCTTTATCGCCTCTTTCCTGAGTAGTAATATACCCTTCAACCACCCCTTCAGCAGTAACCTGTTCTCCAGTTGGGAAGTAGAGCACTACTACTGTTTTGAACCGTGCAGTACGTAACTCTGTATTCTCAATCATTTTGAGTTCTTTAAGAAGCTTCCTTCTGTTATCTTGGTAAGAACACTCTTCACCGGCATAACGTGCAGAATACACGCCTGGTGCTCCATCCAAAGCATCCACGAATAGGCCTGTATCATCAGCAATAGTAGGTATATTAACCACTTCAGCTATACTTCTCGCTTTTTTAAGGGCGTTACCTAAAAGCGTCTCTTCATCTTCAATCACGTCAGGGATCGCTATCTGTTCAGGGGAGACAATTTCGATAGAGTTGTCATCTATTATCTCAATGATCTCTCTAATCTTATCTTTGTTGTGTGACGCTATCAGGATTCTCACTCGTTTTATCACTCAACTCGGTTATTTGTTTTTCATCCGGTTCAAAAACCTCTTAATTTTGTGCATCACTCGGTGGCTTACAGCCTGATCAGCGATACCCATAATGTTTTTAATAGTTAAGAGCAGTCCAAGCTCTCCACTCCAGTTCTCCTCTAATATTTTCTCATCAGTATGTTTGAGGATCTGATCGAGGGCGAACACAACCAAAATAAGGTCATCAATAAAACCGATAACAGGTATGAAGTCAGGTATAATATCGATCGGTAGGATGACATAAGAGACTACACCAAGTATAAAACCTTTAGTCTTAGTGGTCACTCTATCGTCGAGCAGCAAGCGAGTTAAGAGAACAAAGAAATCAGGCAGCAGAAAAAGGTAGTCGCTTATTTTCTCGAGTTTACCACTGGGTGGAAGTTTTTTCCTCAGTTTCTTTCTAAGTTTCTCATAGAATTGCAGTTTGATATCACCATTATTAGACAGCTCTTCTTTAATCTTATCGACCTCTTCGATAATAATGTCTTCTTCGTTAGTTTCAACGTCAATTACTCTTTCTTTCTCTTCCATAGTCTCCTCCTTTTGTTCAAAATCTGATAAAAGGTTACACGCTATGACTTGAGCGCCGGTTAAAAACATTCATCTCACTGTAGATCACTAATAAGCGCCTCAGTCTTTTCTTTCAATTCAGACAGTTCTGTTTCTTTCAGTCTCTCTTTCTCTACCACTTCTGGTTTGGCATTAGCCAAGAAGCTTTCATTATTGAGCTTTTTAATAGTTCTTTCTAAATCTACAAGGATCTTCTGCAGGTTCTTTTCTAACCTCTCCTTTTCTTTGCCTACATCTATTAAACCGCTTAACAGTAAAAATATTTCCATTTTGCCAGACACCGCAGCAATAGCCTGTTTCGGTTTATCCTCATCAGTTATAAAGATAATATCGTTTACTTTGGCCATCTTTCCAAAGTAATTCTGATATTTTTTAACAGTGTCGACCAATTCAGGCTGTTCCGCTCTGATAACTAAGTCTACCTCTTTCCCTGGTGAAAGGTTAACCTGTTTTCTCAAATTTCTAATAGTAGTGATCGCCTCTTGCAACATTTCCATATCGGCATCTACCCGTTTATCTATCAGAGATTCATTTACTTGAGGAAACTCCGCTATTATCAGTGCTTCATCGCTTAGTGGATAGAATTGTTTCAAACTTTGCCAAACCTCTTCGGTAATAAACGGCATAATGGGGTGTAGCAACCTCATTGACTTCTCTAAAACATCGATTAAGATAAACTTAACGTTTTGTCGAGCTATTAAGTTATCTTTATCATAGATCCTCTCTTTGCTCAGCTCAAGATACCAAGAGCAGAACTCTCTCCAAATAAAGTCTTGCAATAGCTGGGCAGCATCATTGAATCGGAGCGACTCGTAATATTCGGTCACCTCCTTAGTCACGCTGTTCAGTCTACTATAGATCCATTTATCGGCTAACTCAAACTCTATCTGATCTTTCTCAGGCAGTCCATCTATTTCAGAAATATTTGTCATTATATATCGGTATGCGTTCCATATCTTATTGCAGAAGTTACGCCCATTTTCTAAGACCGCTTCTGAAAAGTGGATATCGGCGCCTTTAGGGGCATTAAACACCATACTGAAGCGAAGAGCATCAGCACCAACCCGCTCAATTATATCAAGTGGGTCAGGGGAGTTACCCAAAGACTTACTCATTTTACGCCCTATCTCATCCCGGACAGTACCGTGTAAAAGCACTGTCTTAAACGGTATTTTATCGCGGAATTCAAAGGTTGACATTATCATTCTGGCAACCCACAAGTAAATAATATCTGGGGCAGTGACCAATAAGTCAGTCGGTAGAAAGTAGTCCAAGTCTTGAGTCTCTTCAGGCCATCCCATAGTTGAGAAAGGCCATAGCCAAGAGGAGAACCATGTATCTAAGACATCTTCATCTTGGCGAAACTGCTCACCATTACACTTAGCACATTTTTTAGGAGGCTCAATAGCGACTACCATCTCATCACAGTTCTCACAATAATAAGCTGGTATTCGGTGTCCCCACCAGATTTGCCTCGAAATACACCAATCTCTAATATTATTCATCCAGTGCATAAATACTTTAATCCACCGCTCAGGTTGAAGCTGTATCTCACCACTTTCGACTGCATCAATCGCTTTCTCTGCAAGCGGCTTCATTTTCACAAACCACTGCTCAGATATATACGGCTCCACCACTGAATCACAACGGTAGCACTGACCGATAGAAAGAGAGTGTTGCTCAACTTTTTCTAAAAGCTCCATCTCTTTCAGTTCATTTACGATTTTTTTTCTGCATTCAAATCTATCGAGTCCTCTAAACTTTTCACCGGCATTGTCATTCATCACCCCTTGTTCGTCCATAATGACCACTGGCTGCAGGTTATGTCTCTGCCCCATCTCAAAGTCGTTAGGGTCGTGAGCGGGAGTTATTTTAACGAGCCCAGTTCCAAACTCTTTTTCGACGTAACTATCGGCAATAATTGGTATTTCTCGACCTATGAAGGGTAATCTAAGTTTCTTGCCAATGATGTTTTTATATCTTTCGTCTTTAGGGTTAACTGCAACGGCAACGTCACCGAGCATTGTTTCTGGTCTCGTTGTAGCAACGGTAATATACTCATCCCCTTCCACAAAGGGGTATTTAATATGCCAGAGTGAGCCGGTTTCATCACTATGCTCAACCTCATCATTTGAGAGAGCACTAACGCACCTCGGACACCAGTTAATTATATATTCGCCTTTATAAATCAGCCCTTTATTATAGAGGTGGACAAAGACTTCTACGACAGCTTTAGATAGCTGTTCATCCATAGTAAAGCGTTCACGAGACCAATCACAGGAAGCACCTAACTGCTTAAGTTGTTTGAATATAGCACCACCCTTCTCTTCTTTCCACTCCCAGATCATTTCGACAAGTTTTTCACGTCCAACCTGATGTCGGTCTAACCCCTGTTTTTGAAGCTCTTTTTCTACTACATTTTGTGTAGCTATACCGGCGTGGTCCATCCCGGGCAGCCAGAGTGTCGGTACTCCAGTCATCCTTTTATATCTAATTGCTATATCTTGAAGTGTATTGTTTAACACGTGACCTATGTGCAGGATACCGGTGACGTTAGGTGGCGGCATCAGCACTGTATAGGGCTGTTTATTTTGATCTATTTTAGGCTTAAAGAAGCCGTTTTGTCGCCAGTAGCTATACCATTTCCCTTCAATTTTGTTTGGTTCGTAGGCTTTTCCTATTTCCATTCAGACTCCTATCTATTTCAGTTCATTTTCAATCTGTTTAATAAAATATTTGTGTGCGCCAAAGGCTATTGCAGGTAACTCCGTTAGCTTTACAAACTCAGCCTCTTCAGCATCATCTCCAGCTTTAAGCTCGCCGCCAACAATCTCCATCAAATAGCCG
>JAJBBL010000164.1 GCA_020532365.1 Candidatus Cloacimonadota bacterium
GTTACCCCTTGTGTGTTCCTTCCGATTACTTTTATATCACTAATCGGCTGGCGGATAATCATTCCATCTTTGGTTACTGTTATCAGATCATCACCATCGACCACCTCTAAAAGAGCCACTAAATAACCGTTTCTCTTAGTTGTTTTTATAGTGATAACACCTTTGGTTCCTCTATTTTTAGCCACATATTCATCTTGTGGACTACGTTTACCGAAACCGTTTTCGCTGATTGCCAAAAGAGTACCATCTTCTCGCCTTAAAACAACCATCGAGACAACATAGTCGTCTTCTCTTAGGTTTATCCCTCTGACCCCTTGCGAGTTACGTCCTACCGCTCTCACATTGGTCTCGCTAAATCTATTCGCATAGCCGTGACGAGTTGCAAGGATAATATCGTTATCCCCTTCAGTGATTTGAGCGTCAATAAGTTCATCACCTTCAATAAGTTTAATAGCGATGATACCGCTTGAGCGTGGGCGTGAGTATGCCTCTAAAGTAGTCTTTTTAATCGTTCCTTTTTTGGTTACCATTGTCAGGAAGTGATCTTCATCGAACTCTTTTACAGCGACGTAAGCCTTAATTTTATCACCTTCTTCTAATGGAAGAAGATTTACAATAGCTTTACCTCTCGCCTGTCGACTTCCCAGTGGTAGCTCATATACTTTTAGCCAATAGCACTTTCCAAAGTTACTAAAGAAAAGTATATAGGCGTGAGTTGAGGCGACGAAAATTTTTTCTATAAAGTCATTGTCTTTCAGATTAGTCGCCGATAGCCCTTTACCACCTCTTCTCTGTTGGCGATATGTGTCAACTGGCATACGTTTAATATACCCTTCATGTGAAATAGTAACCACCATTTCCTCTTCGGTTATCAGATCTTCCATATCCAGGTCGGTAATATGGTCGACTATCTCGGAGCGTCGCTCATCAGCATACTGTTTCTTAATCTCTTTTATCTCGTCTTTAATGATGCTCATTCTGAGGTTAATATCACCAAGTATCTCTCTTAAATAAGCGATAGTTTTGAGGAGCTCTTGATACTCTTGTTCAATTTTATCCCGCTCTAAACCGGTGAGGCGTTGCAATCTCATCTCGAGGATTGCTTTAGCTTGGATTTCACTTAACGAGAACTTAGCTTGAAGCTTTTCGTTAGCTTCAGGTGTGCTTTTAGACTCTTTAATAGTTTGGATCACTTCATCAATATTTTCTAAGGCAATTCTTAAGCCCTCTAAAATGTGAAGTCTTTTTTCGGCGTTATCTAATTCAAACTGAGTTCTTCTGGTCACAACTTCGTGTCTAAACTCGATAAAATGGTCTAACATCTCTGTTATACTTAAAACTTTCGGCTCGCCGTTGACCAAAGCAAGGTTGATTACTCCAAAAGTGTCTTGCAGCTGAGTAAACTTGTAAAGCTGGTTGAGTACCACCTGAGCGTCCTCATTACGCTTGACCTCGATGACTAATCTCATACCGTCACGACCAGACTCATCGCGGATATCGCTTATCCCTTCGATTCTCTTCTCTTTGACTAAGCTTACGATCCTATCAATTAGAACTGTTTTGTTTACCTGATACGGGATTTCTGAGATAATGATGGATTCACCACCATTGGCACGCTCTTCAACCTCTGCCTTACCCCTAACCCTTACTTTACCATAGCCGGTCTGGAAATATTCAATGATACTCGCTCGACCAAGTATATACCCACCTGTTGGGAAGTCAGGACCCTTTATATAGTCCATTATCTCGAGCGGAGTTAGCTCTCTATCATCTATGTAAGCGATCAGAGCATCGCAAACTTCACCCATATTATGAGGTGGCATATTTGTTGCCATACCAACTGCAATACCGGAGCTTCCATTCACTAATAAGTTTGGAATTCTTGTTGGAAAAATAGTTGGCTCGGTTCGTGTCTCATCATAGTTTGATCTAAAATCAACAGTATCTTTTTCTATATCAACTAATAGCTCAGTAGCTATTTTCTGCATTTTGGCTTCAGTATATCGCATCGCTGCAGGGGGGTCTCCGTCAATCGAACCAAAGTTACCCTGTCCATTCACTAAGGTATAGCGTAAGTTCCAAGGCTGAGCCATTCTGACCAGCGTTGGATAGATAACCTGCTCACCGTGTGGGTGGTAGTTACCAGAGGTATCACCGGCAATTTTAGCACATTTTCTGAACCCTCTTTCTGGGGTTAAGTTTAGCTCGTGCATTGCATAGATAATACGTCGTTGAGATGGCTTAAGTCCATCCCTTATATCGGGCAAAGCCCTTGAGACAATAACGCTCATCGAGTATTCAAGGTACGCCCTTTTTAGCTCGTCTTCAATCTCCACATTTATGATTCTTGATTTATCTTCTGTCATTCATCCTCCAATACTTTTTCACTCATCGCATTATCTATACACATTTTAGCTTATGTCGAGATTCTGTACGTAAAGTGCGTTCTCTTGTATAAACTTTCTTCTCGGCTCAACTTCGTCACCCATTAGAATGGTAAACATTCTGTCAGCCTCTATCGCATCGTCTATCCTTACCGAAACTAAAGTCCTTCTACTCGGATCGAGAGTGGTCTCCCACAATTGCTCTGGGTTCATCTCACCAAGACCTTTGTATCGCTGTATAGTCACACCTCTACGATCTATTTCGTCTAAAAATTCATCCCGCTCTCTGTCTGAGAATACGTATTTCTTAATCTTGCCTTTACGTATCTGGTAAAGTGGGGGTTTGGCTATGTAAACATGACCGTTTTCAACTAAAGGTCGCATGTACCTGAAGAAGAAAGTCAGCAGAAGCGTCGAAATATGAGCACCGTCAACATCAGCGTCAGCCATGATTATAATCTTACCATAACGGAGCTTAGTAATATCAAACTCATCACCAATACCAGCGCCTAACGCTAATATTATCGGTTGAATCTTGTCGTTGTTGAGAACTCTGTCTATTCTCGCTTTCTCTGTGTTTAACATCTTACCCCATAAAGGTAATACCGCTTGAAATACCCTATCCCTACCCTGCTTTGCTGAACCACCCGCAGAGTCACCTTCCACCAATAGAATCTCGGTCTCATTAGGGTCGCGTGAGCTACAGTCTGCCAGTTTACCCGGTAGACTACCGCTCTCCAACACAGTTTTACGACGTGTGAGTTCACGCGCTTTTCTGGCAGCTTCTCTGGAGCGAGCACCTAAGATCGCTTTTTGAGCTATGCTTCTGGCTTCATTAGGATTCTCTTCAAAAAACTCTAATAGCTTTTCACCCACTATTGAGTTGACTATCCCATCTACTTCAGAGTTTTGAAGCTTTGTTTTGGTCTGACCTTCGAATTGTGGATCTTGTAGTTTAACACTAATTATAGCAGTTATACCCTCTCGGATGTCACTCCCTTGGGGGACTATTTTCTCATTCTTGAGCAGGTTAATATTTCTGATATAAGTGTTTACCGATCTGGTTATAGCGGTTTTAAAGCCGCTCAAGTGGGTTCCACCTTCGATGGTATTAATATTGTTTGCAAAGCTTAAGATGTTCTCTTGGAATCCATCATTGTATTGGATCGATACCTCAAAAGCCATGTTTTCACGCTCGCCCGAGATATAAATAGGGTCTTTAAACAGACTACGCTTACCCTCGTTCAAATAGGATACAAATGAAACAATTCCACCTTCATAATGAAAGTCATTGTATTTGCCCCCTATCTCGTCCTTAAGGGTAATATTTATCCCACGATTAAGGAATGCTAACTCTCTTAAGCGCACTGTCAAATATTCAAAACTAAAGGTAACTGTCTCAAAGATAGTCGCATCCGGCTTAAAACGGATTAAAGTACCTGTCTTCTCAGTCTTACCGATTATCTCTAAGTCTTTTAATGGTCGACCACAAGAGTAAGTTTGATGGTATATATTGCCGTTCTTGAAGACCTTGATATCCATCGACTCAGCCAATGCATTAACAACTGAAACACCCACACCGTGGAGACCGCCTGACACTTTATAAGTCTTGTCGTCAAACTTTCCACCCGCGTGTAGAACCGTCATCACCACCTGTAGTGCTGGCAAATTAGAGTCTTTGTGTATATCAACTGGAATACCCCTTCCATTATCCTCAATCGACACTGAGCCGTCATCGTGGATAATAACATTTATCTTGTCGCAATGACCAGCTAACGCCTCGTCAATACTGTTATCGATAACTTCATACACTAAATGATGCAGGCCGCGCTCACCAACACCACCAATATACATAGTTGGGCGCTTCCTTACAGCTTCAAGTCCTTTCAATACTTTAATATTCGTCGCTGTATAATCTTGTACTTTCGTCATTCTTACTCCTTCTTCTTATGACTTAAAATTGCTATTCATAACCCTATATTAAGGGATTAAAGTTCTCTTAGGATCACTTCTATTCTTCTATCTCATCCAAGATATTGCGATAACGCTCTCTTTTTTGAGATGAGTCTGGCAGTCGACCTAAACTTACCGTTATATTTATCTTACGATTCTTCTGAGTATAGACGTCTGCCTTCGGATCTGAATCTATTATTTTGTCTTTCTCCACCACATCAGAATAGTTGTATGATACTGTTCCCAAAATCAGTCCAACATTCTGAAGACGTAGCTTAGCTTCCCTTTCGGTTATGTTATCTAAGTAAGGGACACGTATCGGTTCCGAGCCTTTACTCACTATTACCTCAATAGTTCTGCTACTTTTAGTTATCTTGTCTGCCACAGGGTCTTGGGAGATAATCTGATTGGCTGGCACTTCGTCGTCTACAACTTCATCAGTCACTTTAAGATACAGGTTTAACTCTTTACATTTCTTACGCGCTGAGTCTACATGCATTCCAATTATGTTTGGCACTCTCACTTCATTCTTAGAGCCTACTATGATAGTCATTACTACGTTTATTCCAACGAGTCCGACAATAAACAGTGCACCGAAGATCAGTGCGGCTATTAAGAGAGATTTAAGTTTCTTTATCAAATTTATTTACCCCTTTTGACCATCTTAGCAGCAAAAGCTCCATCAATCATATGCCTATGCGGTAAAGTTCTTAGCACTCCATTCGATACGTATTTCGACGGGATACTGCTTCCGGCATCAACAAGCTCGAACTCACCATTTTTCTGTAAAAACTTCTCTATCTGCTCTTCATTCTCTTGCCTATTAATGGTGCACGTACTATACACTAAGATTCCGCCAACTTTAACAAACTGGGCTCCAGTTGTCAAGGCATTCTCTTGCAATTTAATTAGTGATTTCATATCCTGGTTGTGTTGCCATCTAAGCTCCGCTTTTTTCTGTAAAACACCCCATCCGGAACAGGGAACATCCAATAACACTCTGTCGTAAGCTGCTACTTTCGGTCCGTATTTGAAAGCATCTTCAGTGATGATTTTCATATTGGTAATCTGAAGTCGATGTATAGCCGATTTAATGAGCTTTGTTTTTTGCGGAAACTTATCGACAGCTATAACTTCACCTGTATTCTCAATAATCTCTGAAATGTAGGTGCATTTACCACCTGGTCCTGCAAAAAGATCTAATATATAGTCGTCCATCTGTGGGTCTAAGAGCTCAACTACCATAGCCGCCGAACCATCTTGGATTGAAAAATACCCTTCTTCAAATGAAACGTCATTTAACACTGCCTGGTTAAAGGTAGTCGTAAAAATATGATCTGAACATTCAGACGCACTCAGCTCATACCCTTTTTTATCCATATACTTTTTCACTTTGCCAAAGTCAGTAGCAATTCTATTCACTCTTATCGATAGCTTTGGATTCTCATTAAAGTATAGGCAGAGAAGCTCTGTCTCATCTTCTCCATAATCTTCGATCCAACTCTCAATGAGTTCTGAAGGGAAAGAGTGTTCTGCAGCCATCCTTTCAACAGGGTTACTCGGATATTCAATCTTAGGATTTCTAAGGTAATTTCTCAATAGTGCATTGACGTAATCTGCCACCTTTGGATTTAGGAGCTGCTTTGCCAGCTCAACCGTCTCATCTACTGCTGAGTGTTCTGGCACTGAGTTACAATATTTAAGCTGAAACAAACCGAGATACAAGAGAACTTTTATCTTTAGGTCTGTCTTAGCATATTTCTCTTTATCGGATAGACTTGCTGCGATATATTCAAGGTTGCCCTTCATTTTAATAGTGCCACGTACAAGGTGGTTTAAGAAGTTTTTATCTTGGTCATCTTCTATTTTTTTAAAAGCTTGATCGAGTAATCTATCGGAGTGAACATGGTTCTTAAGAACCTTTAATATAATGTTATATGCTTCTTTTCTGATCAAGTCCATCTAATTATCCTTTTTTCTTTGTGGATGCACTACTCTTATATAAGTGTTGAATAGTTAGTTTGATAAGCATCTCTGAGGTAATATTTTCTTCCGTTTCAATTATATTATCAAAAGCGGCTCTAATATCGGATGTTTTATACCCGAGCGTTAGGAGTGCAGTCTCCGCTTCTGCCGCCATTTTATTAACACCAACCCCTTCATATTCTGCAATTTCGAGCGCTTCAAACGAGGCCACTTTATCTTTTAGCTCAAGCACTAAGCGCTGTGACTTCTTTTTGCCTAATCCTGGGGCGATAGTAAGGACTTTATCGTCATCATTTCTTACTGCATTGAGAAATGTTGTGACCGACATAGAAGAAAGGATGGACAACCCTATTTTAGGGCCAAATCCACTGACATTAGTTATTAGCAAGAAGAGTTCTTTTTCGGCGTGTGTATGAAACCCGAAGAGTCTAAGTCCATCATCTGAAACTGCTAAATGTGTAAACAGTTTTGTTTCAGTTCCTATAACTCCCAGTTTTTCGAAAGTGCTGAGCGGTATTTGGATCTCATATCCAATATTAGCGCACTCTATCACGGCCTTCACCGGACTCTTTTCAACTAAATATCCCTTAATGTAGGAAAACATCTATGGTCACCTAAACCTTTCTTTATTGTATAGAGAGTAAGCCACGGCTAAAGCATCAGCAGCATCTTCAGGTAGCTTATCAAGCTTAACACCTAAAAGTTTCGGCAGCATAAATTGCACTTGTTGTTTGGAAGCGTTTCCGTTACCTGTGACTGCTTTTTTCACTTCACGTGGCGAGATTTCAACTAATGGGAGCTTATTCTGTGCAACTAACAGCAATATAGCCCCTCTTATATGTCCGAGGGTGAAGGCGGATTGGATATTCTTTCCATAGAATATCGTCTCAACGCCTATCACATCGGGCTTTATCTCTTTTATTACTTGATTTAATTTATTGTAAATAATTTCAATTCTATCTGACAAAGGGGCTGTTGGCTTGAGCTTAATAGTATCGTATCCGATAGAGATTATTCTCTGTCGTTCAGTCTCTATTGCCCCGTAGCCACATACTCTGCTCCCTGGGTCTATTCCTAACAGAATCAATTATCTGCAAGTTCCTCAAGAATGTTATCACTTATCTCAAAGTTGGCAAAGACCTTTTGTGTGTCATCAAGGTCTTCTAACTTCTCTATTAAGTTAAGGAGTTTCTCAGCTACATCATCGGCGTTTACTGTATTGGTTGGTATTCTTGTCAGCTCAGCATTTTTGATTTCCAGCTGTTGTTCTTCAAAGTAGCTCATCACGGTATGAAAGTCCTGCAGTGAGGTGTAGACTACCAGCATATTATCTTCATAGGTTGCATCATCGGCTCCCGCCTCTAATGCGAGCATAATAGCCTCATCTTCATCCATTTCGCCTACCTCAACTTCCATATACCCTTTTTGATCAAAAACCCACGACACAGCACCGTTTTCCGCCAGAGTTCCACCATACTTAGAAAAAGCATGTCTAACTTCAGCTACTGTACGATTTTTGTTATCGGTCATAACTTCAACCATTATAGCCACACCGTTATGTCCGTACCCTTCATACACCATTTCTTCGTAGACAGCCCCTTCTATTTCACCGGTACCTCTTTTAATAGCTCTTTCGATATTAGCGTTCGGCATATTAGCTCCTTTGGCAGCGGAAACTGCCGCTCTGAGCCTTGGATTACCGTCTATATCACCTGAGCCACCTTTTGCCGCAATGATAATTTCTTTTGCAAGACGAGTAAAAAGCTTTCCTCTTTTTGCATCAGCAGCCCCTTTTTTATGCTTAATGGAGCTCCATTTATTATGACCGGCCATACTTTTCTCCTCCTTAATAAGTTTTTATGTTGAGTTTCATCGCTATCGATAGCTAATTATTGATCGCTATCTTGGTATGATGCAATGATTTTCTCAGCTAACTCATCTGGAAGTTTCTCGAAGTGGGAGAACTTCTGATCGAAGCGTCCTCTACCTTGTGTGAGCGACTTCAGAGCTGGGAAATAAGCAAACAGTTCTGCTAATGGAATCTGAGCGTTAAGGATTTGCTTCTTGCCTTTTTGCTCCATTCCGACAATCTTTCCACGACGTGTAGAGACGTCACCCATAACGTCACCCATATATTCACTTGGGATGACTATTTGTACTTCGTGAATAGGCTCTAAGATAATCGGTCTTGCCTCTTGGAAACCTTTCTTAAGCGCTTGAGAAGCTGCCAGTTTGAACGCCAACTCTGAAGAGTCAACATCGTGGTAACTACCGAAATAACAATCGACAAAGATGTCGACCACAGGGTAGCCAGCTACTATTCCTTTTTCCAAAGTCTCTACAATACCTTTCTCAACTGCTGGGATGAATTTGCTCGGAATAGTTCCACCGACGATTGAGTTGATGAATTCATACCCTTCTCCCCTTCCTTTTGGCCCAATTCTAAAGTGTACGTGACCGTATTGTCCTCTACCGCCTGACTGTTTTTTATGTTTATATTGGGTATCTGATTTACCCATAATAGTCTCTTTATATGGTATTTTTGGATCGTTGAGTTCGGTATCAATTTTATAGCGATTCTTCATTTTCTTCTGTACCATACCGATTTGCAGCTCGCCGATTCCTGAGAGTACGTTTTCGGTAGTTTCGGCGTTAAACTCGAATCTAAGGGTTGGATCCTCATCCAGAAGTCTTGTTAGACCGTTACCAATTTTATCCTCATCACTCTGGTTGACCGCTTTAATAGTTTTCCAGTAGACAGGTGTAGGCAGCTGTGGAGTTATAAAAGATAATTTACTTGAGGAGTCCACGATTGAGTTAAATCCGCGTCCCACTCTCATTTTAACCAATGCTCCAATATCGCCCGCCTTCAGGGTTGAAGTTTCAGAGCGATTTTTACCGAGCATACGGTACATTGAGCTTATTTTATCTCTGCTATCTTTTTCGGGAATAAAGACGTCCATTCCCGGCTTGATTGAGCCTGAAAACATTCTTACATAACCTACGTCACCAGTGATAGGGTCGGCAACAGACTTAAAAA
>JAJBBL010000082.1 GCA_020532365.1 Candidatus Cloacimonadota bacterium
AGAAGGAAAGCCTTAGAAAAGAAATGAAGAATATAGCGATCTATCCTGGTAGTTTTGACCCTATTACCAATGGTCATATTGATATACTGAAAAAAGCAACAGAGCTTTTTGATACAGTAATCTTGGCTGTAGCAGAAGCTACTACTAAAGACCACCTCTTCGACGGAGCTGAAAGAGAAAGACTCTGCCGAGAATCAACAAAGTATTTGCAACGAGTCGAAGTAACTAAATTTGATGGACTTATAGTTGACTATGCTCGTAAAGTCGGCGCTAAAGCGATGATTAGAGGTTTGCGAGCTGTATCTGACTTTGAATATGAACTACAATTAGCTTTGATGAATAAGCATTTGGACTCTAAAATCAACACTGTCTTCCTTATCCCGGACTACAAATACTTCTATTTAAGCTCAAGCTTAATTAGACAAGTAGTATCGCTTGGAGGTGACGTCAGTGTATTCATACCGACGTGTGTCGAAAACGCACTGAAAGAGAGACTGCTCGGTACAGAAAATTAATTATACAGTATAATAAAACCTTATGTAGAAGATAACCTCAGTTTCTCTGCCTTATCCAATACTTCTACTGATTTAGAGCTAAACTTAATAAGAGTTCAGCCTTTGACAATGCGGAGTGAGAGCCTAATAGAGAAGCTTTGAAACCAAAAAAGGAGCATTCTAAATGGAAAAACAAAAAAAGATTAACGTTAAAATTGACGAAGCAGTAGGCCAAGGAACCTACTCCAACTTCTTTATGGTGACTTATTCACCATCTGAATTTATCATGGATTTCGGTAGGCTATTACCCGGAATTCCAGATGTTAAAATTTATAGCCGTGTAGTGACTACTCCACAGCACGCGAAACAATTCTTAAACTTACTTCAGAAAAACGTCGAGCAATTTGAAGCTCAGAATGGTGAGATCAAAATAGCTGGACAAGGTAGCAATGAGAACAAAGGGGTCGGGTTTAAAAACATCCCATAATAAAAGCAGTAGGCAAATACAGAAATAGATGAAAAAAATAGTCAAAATACTTTTAATAACCCTATTGTTAGGCTTTTCGGCTCTGTATGCTGAATATAACATCGAGCTTATAGGAAATAAGCAGTCGAGCAAAATCTCACAGCCTCTAAAAGATGAAATAGCGGTCAGAATAACCGACTCTCAAGGACAGCCCGTGGTGGAGGTAGAGGTTGAGTTTGTTACGCCCAAGAACGGCTTAATTCTCGATGCTACGGTTCTAATAACCGATTCCAATGGATATGTTACTAACTCTGTCATCTTAGGTCCACAAATGGGTGACTATGATGTAGAGGTAATAGTTCGTTGCCCTAATCAACTGATAAGAGAGAGCTTTGTTTTTACCGCTTTAGACTTCAAGAGTCTTATCTTCTATCTTCTTGGTGGTTTAGGGATATTTTTATTTGGTATCCAAGCTGTCTCTGATAGTCTTAGAAAAATTGGTGGCGATAACCTTAAGAGGGTACTGGCTAAGATTACTTCCAACAGGGTTTTAGGAATTGGTGTTGGAGTAGTAATTACTGCCCTTATACAGTCGAGTAGTGCAACTACTGTTATGACAGTTGGATTCGTCAACGCCAGCCTCCTAACGCTACGCCAGGCAATAAGTGTTGTAATCGGTGCAAACATTGGAACAACGATCACCTCTCAGATTATAGCGTTTAATGTTGGAGAGATAGCACTCCCGGCAATAGCTTTAGGAACCGGTTTTATCTTGTTCAGCAAGTCATACAAAGTACGATCTTACGGCAATATTATCCTTGCCTTTGGTTTAATCTTCTTTGGGTTAGAGATGATAACCGACGTTGTAAAACCTTTAAGATCAAGTGTCTACGTCTCCGACTTTTTCGTAAAATATAGTGAGAATTATCTTTTAGCTATATTGGTTGGAACCATAATTACTATGATCGTTCAAAGTAGTAGTGCAACAGTTGGTATCACAATGGTCTTAGCGTCAACAGGGCTGATAGATATGAAAATGGCAATGTCATTAGTCTTAGGAAACAATATAGGAACTACTATTACCGCTACTTTGGCCAGTTTAGGCAGCTCAGTAAACGCTAAAAGAACAGCTTTATCGCACGTTATTTTCAACGTGGCAGGTGCTGCATATATGGTAGTCATAATCTTTATCTTTGGTGACTACCTTGAATTCGCTATACGTTGGTTTGGTGGAGATACAGCGCGTCAAGTGGCCAACTTCCACACCTTTCAGAAAATTATCAATGCCGCCATCTTCATCCCCTTGATACCACTGTTGGAGAAGACGGTAATTAAACTTATCCCTGAGTCTGATAGAGACAAAAAGGGCGTATCTGTTTATCTTGACGAGAGTTTACTTGCCGAGCCAATATTAGCTATAAACAATATTAAGTTAGAATTGGGTAGAATGCTCAAGAGCACAGAGAAAACAGTTGAGGTTGCTTTACGGTCATTAGATTCTATGAATCACGAATTAATTCACGAAACATTAGCCGCTGAAAGTGAAAATGATCAGTTCCAAGTTGAGATAACAGATTACATAGCAAAACTATCAAGATTGGAATTGAGAGAGTCAGATGCAGCGCGGCTTCCCGTGCTTTTACATGTGACCAATGACTTAGAGAAAGCGGCTGATTTTGCCCAAAACATTGCAGAGGTATCAGAAAGAAAGCTTGACAAAGAGGTCGAGTTTAATGAATCGCAGAAAAAATGTATTGCTAACATGGGTGGCCTGGCGATGAAAATGATGGAGAACCTTTATTACGCTCTTGAGAACAATGATCAGGCCAGAGCAAAGTTAGTGGCGAGACAAGAAAATATTATGAATAAGTTTGAGATCCGCTACAAAAGAGAGAGAATAAAAGAGATTAGTCAAGGTAAACCGGTCGAGTCGGCTATTTTAACTATAGACACGATCTCTAATATAGAAAAAATAGGTGATCATATTTATAATGTCGCTCAAGCTATTATGGGTGCCCTCTCAGAGGACTCTAAAGCCTTGTATGGCGATTTAGTAATAAATACACACTAAAGGGAGTTATTGTAAATGAAAAACAGGAAAATACGCAACCTGCTTATCCTTGCAGTTCTATTAGTTACTGTCTACTATTTAGTACCTCTACTTCCTATTCAGCTACCTGAGTTCTGGACGAGTAAAAAAGTTAAACTCGGTTTAGACCTTCAGGGCGGAATGCAGATAATGTTAGAGGTCGACTATTCAGAGCTGCCAGAAGCAGAAAAAGATGACGCTGTAAGTTCAGCAATTGAAATTGTCCGCAACCGAATTGACCAATTCGGCATTGCTGAGCCATCAATCCAAAGAATCGGAAAAAATCGTATTATGATCCAATTGCCAGGAGTTGACGAGTTTGACCGTACAAAAGAATTGATTGGCAAAACTGCACTGCTCGAGTTTAAGCTTGTTGCAACACCAGAGCAAACTGAGCAAGCAGTGGACAAAATTGACAAATATCTTCAGCAAAATATTGCTCTATTCCCTTATTTAGAAGACTTTGTATCTATTGACCCGATAGATTCAGACCTACCAGAATTTATGGAGAGTAGGGGTACTGATAAGAAAAGTGACGCCGATACACCAGATGATATCTTTAGTAGATTGATCACTGGTAAAGCATATACTGTGTCTTATTCCGATATGCCGGTCATTCAAAAGTTGATCCAAGACCCTAACTTCAAGCAAGCGGTACCCTCTGGTTTTGTTTTTGCACTCGATAAAGAAAATAGAGCTGACCCAAGAGCCGATCGTGACGTTTATCTTCTCTTAGAAAAAACAGAACTGACCGGTAATATGCTCGAAAGTGCTAAAGTTAGTATCGGTGGCGGAACAGACCTTCAAGCGCCTAACAGACCTTACGTCTCACTCAGATTTGACCGTAATGGCGCTCGTATCTTTGAAAATGTCACCGGACAAAATATGAAAAGAAGACTGGCAATTGTCCTCGACGATATTGTTTACACTGCTCCAACTATTCAAGATAGAATCCGTGGTGGTGAAGCAAGAATTACCGGTAGCTTTACATTAGACGAGACACAAGACCTCGTTATAGTACTTAAAGCTGGTAACCTTCCCGCTCCAGTCCACATCGTGGAAGAGAGAACTGTTGGCCCAACACTCGGTATGGACAGTGTTCGTTCAGGGCTCAGAGCTGGTATTATCGGTTTATGCTTAGTGATTATGTTTATGTTGATCTATTACAAAGGTACAGGCTTGATCGCAGACCTCGTTTTGGTAGTAAATATTGCTATTATCTTAGCTGCTTTAACGGCTCTGCGTGCTGCTCTTACTATGCCAGGTATCGCCGGTATCATCCTAACAATGGGTATGTCTGTCGATGCCAACGTACTTATCTTTGAAAGAATTAGAGAAGAACTTAAAAGTGGGAAAATGGTACGCTCAGCTGTAGACTCCGGTTTCGATCGAGCTGTAGTGACAATTCTCGACTCAAATATAACAACTCTTATCAGTGCCATCGTCCTTTACCAGTTCGGTACTGGCCCGATTAGAGGTTTTGCAGTAACTCTTTCATTGGGTATAATTGCATCAATGTTTACCGCAGTAGTAATGGCCAGAGCCATTTTTGATTCTGCCGTTACCAATACCACCCGAACAAAATTGAGTATCTAAGGAGGAGAGAAAAATGAGATTCTTTGAGAACGCAAACATAGATTTCCTTGGCAAACGTAAATTTGCCTACATCTTCTCGTCAGTATTCGTATTGCTCGGTATAGTAGCATTGATTGTAGGCCCTAAACTGAGTGTTGACTTCACTGGCGGTGTCTCGCTCGAGCTTGATATGTCAGCCCCATCACCCAATATGCCACCCCTTAAAATTGACCAAATACGTGAAGTTTTAAGTAGAAATGGTGCTACAGATGTTGAAATTCAGACTATCCGTGGAACTGACCAACAGGTCTTCTTCCTCTTCCGATCAAAGATCGGCGGAACCGATTCAAGCGAAATTATCAAAATGATGAAAGAAGCATTCCCTGAGTATACTGACAAATCCAGACTGATCAGACTCCAAGAAGAGGTCGGACCGAGAGTTGGTGATAAGCTTAAAGGAGACGCCTTCTTAGCCGTATTACTTTCAGCGATCGGAATGATTATTTATATCTGGTGGAGATTCGAGTTCTCTTACGGTATTGCTGCTATTATCGCTCTAATACACGACGTATTAGTCACTATCGGTCTATTCTTTATTACTGGTAGAGAGATTAGCTTAACAATTATTGCAGCGCTACTCACTATCGTCGGATACTCAATTAACGACACCATCGTTATCTTCGATAGAATTAGAGAAAATGTGAAAACCTCACGCAAAGAGAGCTTCCCTGATATAATTAACCGCAGTATAAACGAAACACTGAGTAGAACCGCTATTACATCTTTGACGACACTACTTGTTGTTTTAACGCTATTCTTCTTTGGCGGATCAGTGATTCGTGACTTTGCATTCGCCTTTATGATTGGTATTGTATTTGGTACCTACTCATCCATATTCTTAGCAGGCTCATTCTTATTCCAATTCTCTAAGAAAGGGAAACAGGCAAAGAGAAGTAAATAAGTACTTGTAAAACAGATTGCCTTTTAATACAAAGAGGAGCACTTGCTCCTCTTTTTTTGTTCAGAAAAACGGCACTGTAGGGTGGAGTACTACGATATAAACCAAAAAGCCATTGAAACTAATACTGTTATCACTAACTTCTAAGGTACATAGTCAAACTACCATTAACCTCGTCTTTTCAATCCGCGTGGAAAATTTTACTTGATTAAACTCATTCGACGTGTTTTAATATAGTCTTTCGTCTTCATTCGATAGAAGTAGATGCCACTACCAACTTGTTTATTAGAGCTGTCTGAACCATCCCATACTATAGTATAACGTCCTGATGAATAATAAGCGTTAGTGAGTGTTTTTATAAACTGTCCATGCAGGTTATAAACGTCGATTTTAACAAATCCCGGTTCTGCCAAATTAAAACTGAGCTTTGTATCAGGGTTAAATGGGTTAGGGTAATTGCAATGTAGTTCAGTTTTTAAAGGTAAATGAAATTCCTCATCTATGCTGACGAAATAGACCTCGACACTGTTTGAAGCTTCCGATTCCCCATTATCATAAACGGCCGTAACATAGTAGATATATCGGCTCCCGTTTTGCACATCTTTATCGAGATAGAATGTCTCAGGCACCAAATCTTCATTTAGTTTTAGTTCGTTGCGATAAATATTATATCCGATTAAGTTTCTGGGGCTATCTTCAGTTAGTTCTTTATACTCCCAGTTCAGTCCAATCGCTTCCTCGACTACATTTGCAACTAAATTGGTAGGAGGAGCATATTTTCCCTCACCCTGTAAAATTAACGTATAGGTAGAATTATCTCTTGAATTGCTCTGGATATAGAGGCTATCAGTTACCGTACCAGCTATTTGGGGTGTGAAAACAACACCAAAAGAGAGAGAGTCTTCTGCTGGTATGTTCAAAGGTAGCTCAACATCACTTAAGGAGAAGGGTGAATTATCACTAAGGAGAGATAACTCATCGACAATCAAGTCTATATTACCAATATTTTTTAGCCAAATCTTTTGACTCTCTGACTTAAAGCCGAGGTAGACAACATCAAAATCTAACTTAAACTTAGGCTCTACTTCAATCTCTGCATACTGTGGTTCAATTGGATGATCAACAATGCTAAAAGGTGCATCTGAAATATCGTAGAACCTTGTATCATCAGCTCTAATAACTTTTACCCAACAGTCGTCAGATGGTGTATTAGGTATAATCCAGTTATAATAACCGACGGTAGCTGATATAGGGTTATGGTGAACAGGTGTCCAATTATCTCCACCGTCAATACTGTAGTCGATTATCACTTCAGCCACTTCAATAGTTGTATCCCATTCTATCTTGAAAACACTCTGCACTAAGAGGTCTTCCCCACCATTTGGAGAGTTGAGAATTACTTGAGGTCTAATTGTGAAAAGGTCACTCACTGCGTCAATATGATCATTCTCTACACTGGTTATTCTAACTCTACATTCATTAGAGAAATGGTCGGGAATAGTCCATTCATATGGGCTATTAGAGCTCTGGACATTATCATCTATCAGAGTCCAGTTGGCTCCATTATTAATTGAATATTCTGTTTTGACATGGTCGCCGATATGGTTTGCTGACCATTTTATATCCTTCTTTAACCCTGTAGCCCAGATTGCATCCTCCACAGGTTCTAAAACATCTAAGCTGCAAATAGTAAACCGTTTTTCATTGATATTGTAAACTGATTGGTTGTCAGTATCTTCAATCCGGATATAACAATGGTTGGATGGTGTTTTAGGCACAACCCAGCTGTACGTTTCTGTATCAGCAGGCAATGAGGAAGCAATCCGATTCCAAGTGTACCCAATATCATATGAATAGTCAATGTTTACCGTTTCAACATTCTCAGCCGTCCATTTGATGTCATATTCATAATCAGCTCTAAGTAGCGTTAAGTTCTCTGTATCGATTATGATTGTAGAAGAAGCTGTGTAAGTAATACTAAAGTAATTTTCCGATATTGCGTAGATGTTACTATCGTCTATACTCTCAACCTTGATTAAGCATTCGTCAGAGTTAACATAAGGTACGTTAAACGTAAATTGCCCTAAATCGGAGTCTATGGGGCTTGAGGTAAGATTAACCCAACTATAGCCAGCGTCAGGGGATAGTTTGACGTCTACCATTGATTTTATATTAAAATACCATCTGACCGTTTGAGAATCCCCAGCTATCAATTCTTCACCCCCATTAGGGAAAAAAATGGAGTATATAGGGGTGTTTATTTTAGCGACAAAGATGTCATAAGACCCACTGCTTGTCAGAGTTGAATTGCCAAAAGTTGCAGTTTCAGAGAAATGACCGGTCACATAGCTGTTACCATAGGTATCGACGGCGATACTCCAGCCTTGATCAATACCTATTCCACCCGCTTGCTTTGCCCAAAGCCAGTTACCGTTAGTGTCCATCTTGGCAACAAAGATGTCAGAGGAAGAAGAGCTACTCGTAAGTGTTGTACTACCAAAAGCTGCAACGCCATAGAAATACCCGGTCACATAACTGTTACCCTTGTCATCGACAGTAACGCCATTACCTTGATCATAATCTGACCCACCTGCTTTGTAAGCCCAAAGCCATTTACCGTTCTTGTCAGCTTTGGCAATGAAGGAATCATAATTCCCGCTGCTTGTTAGCGTTATGTTATCAAACTTGGCTGTGTCCACAAAATGACCGGTCACATAGCTATTTCCCTCACTGTCAACGGCTATACTTTGGCCAAAATCATCACCTACCCATCCAGCCAAGTTCGCCCAGAGCCATTTGCCATTAGGACCAACCTTTGCGATAAAAATGTCATTACCTCTGCCATTCAGAGTGAATGTACCAAAAGTTGCTGTGTCAAAGATCCTACCGGTTACATAGCTGTTACCTGCAGAATCGACGGCGATACCATGTCCCTCATCATTAAAATATGACCCGCCCGCCTGCTCAGCCCAGAGCCAATTACCGTCAGGATCCATCTTGGCGACAAAGATATCAGAATAAGCAGAACTACTCGTCAGACTTGTGTCACCAAAAGTTGCGGTGCTACGGAACTCACCGGTTACATAACTGTTTCCATAGGCGTCAACGGCTATAGCATAGCCATAATCGTCGGCTGTCCCGCCAGCCTGTTTTGCCCAAAGCCAATTACCATCAGTGTCTAATTTGGAGACAAAAATATCTGCCCATCCATTATTTGTCAGAACGGTTGTGCCAAAAGTTGAAGTGCCTTTAAAAGAACCATTCACATAGCTATTACCCTCAGCATCGACAGCAATAACATACCCTGTTCCACCACCCTTTTGAGCCCAAAGCCAATTACCATTAGCGTCAAGTTTGGCAACGAAAGAACCACCTCCTGTTAGACTGGTAGAACCAAAAGCGACGGTACCTGAAAATGAGCCTGTCACATACATGTTTCCTTCACTGTCAACGGCGATACTCTGAGCATTATCAACCGATGACCCTCCTGCTTTTTGTGCCCAAAGCCAGTCCACTTCCTGTGCGGAAAGCGATAGAACGATAAACAT
>JAJBBL010000103.1 GCA_020532365.1 Candidatus Cloacimonadota bacterium
GACGAGTTTTATACTACCTCAAGCTCCAGTGGTAAGTTCATTATTCCAGGTGTGTTTAACGGACATTTATATAAACTAACTATTGAAGCGGAAGGGTATGTAGATCATATTGACTATATTACCATAGCGGAAGATGATGAAGATATCGACTTAGGCCGTATCAGAATGATTGAGGTCGCTTATCCAGTGTATCAGGTTGAGTTAGAAGAAGGCGAGGATGATGTTGTAGAGCTCACTTGGGAAGCACCGATAGCGAAATATAGTCAGTTCAGACACGACAGTGGCATAGTTGAAAAATCTTTCGGTATAGCGAGTGGTAACGAAGACTCAGTCTTCGGCTCAGCTTATCATACCCCTGCTCAGATAAATGAAATCAGCTGGTATTTAACCAGTGATGGCGGACCTCACGAGACAGTAAAAGTGGTAATATTCGGCTTGAATGAAGATGGAATACCAGATAGCTCACAACTATTGTATGAGAAGTCAGAAATTGAAAATAGAGATGATAACTGGAACTATCACAGACTCCCTTATGCCATCGGAGCACCGAACGGTTTTCTTGTTGGAGTATGCTACACAGGTAACATTGGCATAGCTATCGATAGTGGCACAGATGAAGAGTATCCTTTCGCCGAAGGATGTAACTACATCAACCTCGACTACAAAAACAACATATGGAGAGATATCTCAATGGCTGGCTTCCCAAATAACTACCTTATCAGAGCAAACGGGTACGATCTCTATGAGGAAGAAACACACGATGTCCGCTTTGAACGTGCGTTAACAAACTATGTTGTCTACCGTATGTTAGAAGGGGAAGAAGAGAATAAAGAGAACTGGGTTGAGCTCGGTAAATCAGACCTACTAATGTTTGAAGACACCACTCTAAAAGCAGCTACTACCGGTGAATACAGATACGGTGTAGTTGCAGAATACGATAACGATGTCTTCTCCACTGCTGTATTATCAAAGACTATTGAGCATATCAAAATGATCCCAGATGCCCCAGTCAATCTAAGCTATGACCTGCTCGACTACGGATATGTTAAGCTTGAATGGGAACCGGCAAACGAAGAAGAGCTTGAAATTGACGGATATAACATCTACCGTGACAATGAGAAGTTGAACGAAAATATCGTCACCCAGTTAACGTATACAGATACAGAGACTGAAAATGGCGTCTCATACATTTACTATGTATGTGCAGTCAAAGATGGAGAAGAATCTGAGCCGTCCGAAAGGGTTGAAGTTATTATAACTAACGTAGCTAAAGAGATTGAACTCCCTGTAGTTACCAAGTTAGAGAACAACTATCCGAACCCGTTCAATCCAGAAACAACTATCGACTACTCGTTAGCTGACGACCAATTTGTTAAGCTGGAAATATATGATATTAAAGGAAGATTAGTTAAAACACTGATCAATGACTCGCAGAGTAAAGGGAAATATAGCGTAGTTTGGAAAGGTATAGATAACAAGGGGAATCAAGTGGGAAGTGGTATCTATCTATATCGTATCTCGGCGGGGAGCTATAGCTCTACTAAGAAGATGATTCTGATGAAATAAAATAGAAAGACTTCAATAAAAAAGAGCAAGGGATAAAACCCTTGCTCTTTTGTTTTATAAATAGGCCTGTTAACACTTAGACCAACCACAAAAGTTGCACTTACGGCATCCTTCACTAAACTCTATCGTTCCACCACAATCTGGACATGAGCCATATTCTGTTTTTTGGTCAGAAGTGGTTGGGTTAACGGTTAGACTGATCACTTGCTCCATTGGTGAAATACCGTGGATTTGTCCATTGTTTTGGAGCCTCAAATAAGACTCTAAAGCCTTGGCTATAGCGTCTGCACAGGAGGTGACCATTGTTCCACCATACCACATCGGAGAAGGACAACGGATTCCGCGGAGCTGATTGATCAACGACTCCACTTTCACGTTAGTTCTTAAACAAAGAGAAGCAAGACGTGCTACTGCTTCCAATTGAGCAGATGCACAACCACCAACCTTACCCATCTGAGTGAACACCTCAAATGCCCCATTCTCATCAGAGTTAATAGTAACATACATATGCCCACAACCAGTCTCAACACGGCTTGTAATGCCATTCATTATCTCAGGTCTGTTACGGGGTGCTACTCTATCAACTGTGGCAGCTTGTGCATTAGATTTTGTCTGAGCAGTGCTCAACACCTGATTGTCACGACTACCGTCACGATACACTGTAATACCCTTACAGCCTAACTTATAAGCGAGTAAGAAGCTTGCTTTTATGTCCTCTTTAGTGGCATTATTAGAAAAGTTAATCGTCTTAGATACGGCGTTGTCGGTATACTTCTGGAAAGCGGCTTGCATACGAATATGCCACTCTGGGCTAATATCGTGGGTAGTTACAAAAATATCTTTAACTTCCTGAGGCAGTTCTGTGAAAGAGGCTATAGAGTTGGCATTTGCAATCTTTTCCATCAGCTCTTCCGAATATAAGCCGAGCTCTCTCATCTTTTTCTCAAAAATCGAGTTAACGTAGACCAGCTTTTCCCCGTCCATAACGTTTTTGATATAAACTAAGGAGAATTGAGGCTCTATACCGCTTGAAGCGTTAGCGATCATACTAATAGTACCGGTTGGTGCTATAGTGGTCACAGTAGCGTTTCTGATCCCATATTTCTTTATGTCTGCAATAAGACCTTTCCAGTCGAGCTTGCCCCCTTCCCTTTCTAACTTACCCTTTTCATAGATACTCCCTTTGAAATTGGTAAAAGCACCTTTCTTCTTGGCGAGCTCTACAGATTGGTATTTTGAGTAGTAATCGATAAACTCCATCAACTCTTCGGCAATTTCAACACCCCTATCGCTATTATAAGGGACTTCCATCAAATAAAGCAGATCCGCAAAACCCATTATGCCGAGACCTATCTTTCGGTTCGCACGTGCCATCTCTCCGATCTCGGGGAGGGGGAATTGAGACTGATCAATAACTGCATCTAAAAACTCAACAGAATTGAAGATAGCTTCACGGAGTGAAGTCCAGTCGTATTTACCATCACGATAGAACTGAGCTACGTTTATCGATCCTAAGTTACACGCCTCATTGGGCAGTAGTGGCTGCTCTCCACAGGGATTAGTCGATTCGATTTGACCGATATGTGGTGTTGGGTTGTACTTGTTAATTATGTCGATAAAGACGACTCCAGGCTCACCATTCGAATAGGCCATCTCTACTAAAAGCTCAAAAACATCGGTTGAATTAAGTGTGTTCGTAACCTTTTTTGTATGTGGTGAAATCAAATTGAAGTCTTCACCTTTTTTAAGCGCTTTCATAAACTCATCGGTTATGCCAACACTTAGATTAAAGTTATTCAGAGCCGTAAGATCACTCTTCGCAGTGATAAACTCAATAATTTGAGGATGATCTACGTTCAAGATAGCCATGTTCGCGCCACGGCGTGTACCACCCTGCTTTACTGCGTCAGTCGCGGCATTAAAGACTTGTAAAAAGGAGATAGGACCACTGGAAACACCACTTGTAGTCTTTACTCGAGCATCGGTCTCTCTAAGTCGACTGAAACTGAAACCGGTACCACCCCCACTTTTGTGGATAAGAGCTGCATTTTTAATCGAAGTGAAAATACTATCGATACTATCGTCAATAGGGAGCACAAAACAGGCAGACAGCTGTTGAAGGTCATTACCCGCATTCATTAGGGTTGGAGAGTTTGGGAGAAAGTAACCGGAGTCCAACAGAGAGACAAACCTCTTTTTTAGATCAGCGTCTCCCGCGCTGATGTTTTCAGCCACTCTATCAATCATTCCATTCCAATCTTCCGCTATTTTACCTTTAGCGTCTTTTTTGTAATATCTTTTCTCGAGGACTACCCTCGCGTTATCGGAAAGAATCATAAAAAACACCTCACTTTTTATAGTATATATTTGTTTTTCTTTCATTTAGCTCGTGTGTGGAACAATAAGTTTGCTGTTGGTTAAATACCCCTAAAAGGTAAGTAGCAAAGCGCTTTAATTCTCAGCTCAAGCGTTCCACCCAGTCAATAAAAACTGCTCTGCCTTTCTGTCAATCTAACAATTGGAGGAAACGTTTTAAGAAAACCTGTTGGTCATTCTAAGTGTAGCTTTAATCGGCAGGTTAGGGAGTTTGGTTAAAAACACATTATTTTTTAGGGATGCCGAATAGAGGAATTCAGGAGTATCAATGTCTAACGATTTAACTTTTTATCACGGTCACGCATTGACATTAAAAGAGTATAAAGCATTACTGGCAAAAGTGTTGCAAACACATATTGGGCAAATATTGTACATCAGTAGACACTACACTATGGTGTCCAACAGCGGCTCTAATAGAGGTCTGGCAGCGGCTTTTGTCTTTGAGGTGACGTTATATTTTTGCCATCTCGTTACCCCTCAATCGGGACACATCTCACCACTCTACTACTTATCAACAAGAACGAGTTTAAGAATCTCTCTATATTCACTAACGAAATATATTTTAAGTTCCTTATCTATTTCCACATCTAAATCTTCAAAGGTGTCTCTATTTTCTTCAGGCAGGATGATCCCTTTTATTCCAGCTCTTTTAGCTGCGAGTATTTTCTCTTTTAAGCCACCTATTGGTAACACCTTTCCTTTTAGGGTTAGCTCACCCGTCATTGCAATGTCTGGTCTCACCCTTTTACCAGTGAGCAGGGAGATGACTGCGGTTGTGAGTGTTATACCGGCGGATGGTCCATCTTTGGGTATAGCTCCTGCAGGCAGATGAATATGGAAGTCAGATTTACTGAATAGTTCAGGATTAACGCCGAACTCCTTATGATTGCTTTTGATATAGCTAAAGGCGAGGTTAGCTGACTCTTTCATTATTTCACCGAGCAGTCCGGTCATTTTAAGATTCCCTTTCCCCGGCATCGAGATAGCTTCACAAAAGAGAATTTCGCCACCGTAAGGTGTCCAAGCGAGGCCTGTTACGACCCCTACTTCTGGTTTTTTATTAGCAATTTCAGCGGAATACTTACGACGTCCGAGATAATCTTTAACATTTTTATCGGTAATGATGAATAGTGTATCGGTCTCTTCAGAGGCTATTTTGCGTGCCACTTTACGGGCTATAGAGGCGATCATTCTCTGCAGATTTCTCACCCCTGCTTCTCTAACGTAATATCGTATAATCTCTTGTAGGGCAGATCTTTGGAATCTAATATTTTTCCCGGTCAGGCCATTATTAGTCGTTTCTTTTGGCACGAGGTACTTTCTGGCGATATGTATTTTCTCTTCTTCTACGTAGCTTGAGAACTCCAAGACCTCCATTCTATCACGCAATGGTGGGGGTATAGTCTCGAGTGTGTTAGCAGTAGTGATGAACATAACATCTGAGAGGTCAAACTTGAGGTTGATATAGTTGTCTATGAACTCATTGTTTTGTTCAGGGTCTAACACCTCTAAAAGTGCTGATGCGGGGTCACCTCGGAAATCACGTCCTACTTTATCGATTTCATCGAGCATAAAGAGAGGGTTAGCAGTCCCAGCCCGTTTTATTTCGGTAATTATTTTACCAGGCATAGCGCCGACATAAGTACGTCTATGTCCTCTTATTTCAGCTTCATCGTGGATACCGCCCAGTGAAATTCTGATGAATTTACGACCAAGTGAGCGTGCTATTGACTTACCGAACGATGTTTTGCCCACCCCTGGAGGTCCGATAAAACAGAGGATAGGTCCTTTTAGTTTTTGGTTTAATTTTTTTACTGAAATGAACTCGAGGATTCGTTCTTTAATTTTTTCGAGTCCATAATGATCAGCCTCTAAAATTTCCTCAATTCTTTTCAAGTTAAGTCTATCTTTCGAGTGTTTATTCCAGGGTATATTAACGAGCCATTCTATATAGTTACGTTCAACGCTATATTCGGAAGAGGCGGGTGTCATAATCTCCATTCTTTCGAGTATTTCGTACGCTTCTTCTTCTACGTAATCGGGTAATTTTGCCTCAATTATTTTCATACGCCATAGGTCAATTTCTCTATCGGAGTCATCTGTTTCATCGAGTTCTCTTTTAATAGCGGAGAGCTGTTCTCTGAGGTAGTATTTTTTCTGATCTTCGTCCATTTCGAGCTGGATATTACTTCTGATTGCGTTCTCCACCTTCATCTGTTTGATCAGTTCTGCAAGGGCTTTATTAAGTCGCTCGAACCGTTTTGCTATATCGACCGACTCGAGGATTTCCTGTTTTTTAAGGACGTCTAACGGTAGGTTTCCGGCAATAATATCTGCGACTCTACCTGGCTGTTTAATATTTCTAAGGCCGAAGATTATCTCTCGGTTCAGGTCGGGCGATTCGCTGATAATTTGGTCAACCAACTCGGTAGCAACGTTTCTAAGGGCTGAGATTTTAGCACTATCGAGTACTTTTTCTTGTACAGGTTTAACTTCAGCCATAATGAATGGTTCTTTATGGCTAATTCTTTCGATTTTAATCCTCGAAACGCCTTGCAACAGAAGGCTAATCGAACCGTCTTGATTTCGGAGCATCCTGAGGATTGTCACGGCGGTTCCATACTCATAAATATCGGTATCTTCGGGATCATCGCTATTCTCATTTGCAAGGAAGAAGCCGAGTAGCTTATCGTTAGACAGCGCATAGTCGATAACCTTTTTAGGCTCATCATCAGTGACTATCAGAGGTATCATCAGGTAAGGGAACATTACGGTGTTATTTAAATGGATAACAGGTAGTGTTCTGGGGATTCGATTAGTTTGTTCACTCATAGTATTTTCTCCCTTTATAGTATAGCTTTAAGTCTTTATTTACGAGGCTCATAAGATCACTCAATATTCCTTATAATTCTAATCGGTTCGATATTACGGATTTTGTGTAGAGCTACGATTGTGGCCAATATCGAGATGGTGGCAACCATTATCGGCACCGTTACAAAGTCTGATATTTTCGGATGAAGGGGTAACCACTCCATTGGGAAGCCGGGCACAGGTATTTTAATTAAGTGAAACCGATGTTGCAAGTAGAGAAAAGTGCCGGTGATGAAGAGCCCGAACAGTACTCCGACCATCCCTAAGAGCAGGTTAGTGTGTAGAAAGATATTCTCGATCTGTTTAGTTGGCATTCCGATAGCTTTTAGAATACCGATTTCATCCTTTTTCTCGGCGACTATTTTAAGTGAGTTCCCCCCCATATTAAAGCCGGAAATAACCAGCATCAGGGTGAGCACTATCACCATAATGTTTTTCTCTAAGCGCATAGCCTGGAAGAGGTTGGCATCAAATTTACTCCAATCTTCGACTAAATATTCATCATTGAGTTCTTTTTTAAGTAAGCGAGCATGTTTTCTTGAATTCTGTGGTTTGAAAGTGCTCACTTGGATCGAAGATATTCCTTCATTTATACCAGCGAATAAACGGCCGTTATCCAACGAAATAAAGGCGTTTGTGTTATCATACCCTGGGATTTCGGAGGAGTATATTCCGATCACTTTCATCTTTTTCATTTTCGGAAGCATTCCGAAAGGGGTCGGCTGGTCACTGATGGGCGAAGTGAGCTGGATGAACTCGCCAACAGTGGCGTTAAGATTCAGCGACAGATCAAGCCCAACAATAATACCATCTTCGTCGAGCTTAGTTTGGTCAGGGTAGCCGACTCGTATTTTTTCATCGAGGTTAATCAATTGGTCATACTTTTGGTAATCGATGCCGATCACATTAAGAGCAGTAACCGAGTTATCTTTATTTGCGAGCAGTTCAATTTGTATTATCGGAGCAGCTGCTTTAACATATTTATTATCTTGCACTGTATTGATCACCTTTTGGTAATCTACTATAGGCTTTTGGTTATGATTAGTAATGCGTATTTCAGCTTTAGACCCTATAATCTTACTCTTCATATCCTGCTCGAAACCGTTCATAACGGAGGAGACAATCAACAGGGCAGTTACCCCGATGATTATCCCGAGCAGAGAGAATGTGTGTGACGGTTTTGGTAGGAGCGAGTTCCGTCGGCACATATATTTTTTGATTAATAGAAGGTCCATACTGTAATCTCGATTTATTCAGGCTTCATCTGTGGAAACAGAATAACCTCTTTAATTGAAGTATTGTTAGTCAGCAGCATACATAATCTGTCGATACCGATGCCGAGACCGCCAGTTGGAGGCATACCGTATTCCATAGCTTCGATGAAATCTTTGTCGAGCGGATTTGCTTCTTGGTCACCCGCCTCTTTCTTTGCAGCCTGCATTTTAAGCCGTTCAGTTTGGTCGATAGGATCGTTTAGTTCGGTAAAGGCGTTACCAAACTCTCTCCCGGCAATGAATATCTCAAAGCGTTCGACTAAATTAGGGTTGTCATCTTTGCTCTTAGCTAAAGGCGAAACCTCTTTCGGGAAGTCGGTGACAAACGTTGGCTGGATGAGTTTTGGTTCGACATAAGCCTCAAACAGTTCAATTATCAGATCCCCTGCATTGGCATTGTCAGGTATTTCAAGATCGTTCTCTTTGAAGTAGGCGGTAAGTCTTTCTAAATCACAGTCAGCCGCATTAAAGCCTGTCTCTTTTTCGATTAGATCGATCATACTCTCTCTCGCCCAAGGCTTCTTTAGTGAGATTTTATAGCCGTCAAACTCAACGTCGGTATTACCATAAATTTCTTCTGCGATATGCGAAACCATATCTTCAGTAAGCTCCATCATCGTGTGGTAATCACCATAAGACTCGTATACCTCAAGCATAGTAAACTCAGGGTTGTGAGTTCTATCCATACCCTCATTACGGAAATCCTTCCCTATCTCGTAAACTCTTTCAAATCCGCCAATAATCAGTCTTTTAAGATATAGCTCGGTGGCAATACGGAGGTATAGATCGGTGTTTAGCGTGTTATGATGGGTGATAAAAGGTCTGGCGTTAGCTCCACCGTATAAAGGTTGCAAGATAGGTGTCTCAACCTCGATGCACCCTCTCTTATCGAGAAAGTCACGCATCAGCTTGATAACCTTAGCTCGGATGATAAATGTCTGCTTATGATCCGGGTTTAACAACA
>JAJBBL010000038.1 GCA_020532365.1 Candidatus Cloacimonadota bacterium
GTGAGACTCAACAGTTCCGTAGTTTTTCAAGGGGAGATAAATAGTGACTGTTTCGCCTGGATCGATCATTCCGTTGTTGTTTCCGCCTGGTGCTGGGTCGTGGATAATCGGTGTGTTAGTACCAATGAACGGTGCATTAACTGGCATGAATAATTGTTGTGTCCAGCTCTGTCCGAGCTCGGAGGTTATCTCTATCGTGAACTGTATCTGCTGATTATAAGGTATGGTGCTATCTAAAGTGATAGAGAATTTTTCATTTGATGCGAATTCTTCGTCTGGAGCAATATATGGGAAGGTACTGGTATCGTTCAGTATGGTGACATAAGGGTCGTCGGTGCTAATTTTAGCAATGACGTTCTTTGCAATTTCGTCGCCTGAGTTTTTCAGAACCAAAGTGAAGTCGTTAGTCTGCCCATATGTAGGTCTGTTAAACTCCCCTTCATCTATTATGTAGCTTTCATAGTGTACAAACGGCTTGCTTGGAGCGGTAGTAGTGAAGTAGATAGCAGTTTCGTTTTCGATCGGTCTTGCACCAGCTGGATACTCGTTGCAGAAAGTGTATTCGCTTCCAATGGTGCCAGTGTGGTCAGCAATACCGACAGTACAATAGTTACCCCAGTTACCATAATATTGATGTGATTTACCCTCTTGGTTGTTGGTATTAGAAAACTCTTTGTATTGTATCTTGATCGGTCCATCACCTGTGTGTGTAACGTAGTGAGCAGGGTCATAAAGGATGATTTGGAAGGTGTTTGGGCTGACTCCTATGTATCCACTTGTACTTTGCCAGGTCACAATAAAAGTATTGTTTTCTATATCATGACGGGTGAATACGCCTTGAGTGGAAGTTGGATTTACTTTGAGGTTATCCCAGAAGGCGGCAATAATAGCGTCTGGACCTAAAGGACCGGGTAGTCTCCAGTTTCTAAAGCTTCCCTGTTCTGTTTCGCCGAAGCTCATCCAGCCATTAGTACAAATTGTAACTCTATTGTATTCTACTCCGTAAAACTTAAAGATAAAGGGGAGGTTGATTGATTTGAATTCTTGTTTATTATCGTAATCAGCTTCAATGCCTAAGTTTGCTCCGCCACCACCAAAATCTGGAACTATTTCCACCCAATCATATATAGGGGCAAGAGGATATTCTGTATCGCCTGAGTCATAAACCCAATAGCCGTATGCATCGGGGCCAAGAGGGTCATCTTCGGTTCTGTTTCCTACCAAGATGTTAAATTTTCTTGTTTGGAAAAAGCCTTCATTGTTATAGAAGTCTACTTGAAGTTCTGGAGTCATACCTGGGATAAGCCTGTCAGAGATATCTAAGCTAAATAGATCACTCTCGTTGGTTTTGGTTTGACCACTCGGGATAGTTCCTAAGAAAGCAGTACTGTCCACTACCTCTGCGCCAAAATGTCCGTATAATTTTGCATATACGTCGTTAACACTGGACTGACCACTGTTTTTAACTGCTAAGTGGAGCATTATTCTCATACCTTTATTGATGTACCCTTTTTCTTGTGAGTTCACATAATAAGTTGTCACGCTGAGATTTGCGTTTTGAACTCTAACCTCGAGCCTACTCTCCCACTCAGCACCTGAACCGTCGGAAAGGGTTAAAAGTAGTGGGAATGTATACCCGTCAGGGGTAGTAGGGAGTATTTCAAAGGCAAAAGAGTCGACAGATTCTTTAGTGCCACCAGCTGCGATTTTACCGAAGTTTGAAGTATTGGAAGTGATATTGATGTATTCGCTATCTGCTGAAATAGTTCCAACAATACTCTCAACTTGGCTGACCAAATGGTTCTTGGCAATTATAACAAAATCAGAGGTTGTACCAGCAGTTGGCTCATTGTTCCAAACTACACTATCAAGTGTTACCGCTTTTTCAGTCTTAAGGGTGAACTTGCCGAGGTGTGGCTTGTGATCTGGCTTAGTTACAACAAGGTTAACATCACCTGTGATATCGGTAGAATCAAAGTAAAGGGTGACTTTACCAGATTTGTCAGTATAGTCCGAGGAAAAAATAATGTCGCCACTTTTGCTGGCGGTTACCCAAGCGTCTTCAACCGGAGCTCCATTTTCGTCTATAACTTTTACAACTATACTGTTACTGCCGGAGGGGAGACTGGATGGATAGGTTACAGTGAGGTTGATGGGTTTTTGCACCCATAAATCCATTGATGGGTCACCTACTATGTTTGCCCAGTGAGAAAACCTTGGTGCTTGAGCAGGGTGGAGAACATCGTAAACTCTGTGTAAATGGTTCTTGCCATTGACGTGAGCTTCACCCATAGTTTTCATATTTTGAACGAAGACACCCTCTACGAAAGCGGCATTGATTGAGTTATTGAAAGCTGTACGGGTATCATCGGCAGTCATACCGATAAAAGCAATGCCACCATTAGCTACACTGGCGGTTCCAGCTCTAACAAAGTTTTCCGTACGACTACTTCCGATAGGATAATAAGTGTGACAAGTGATGAAAAAGCCGAAAGGTAGTTTAAGTCCAGTAGTAACAGTGTCAGCCCATCTCCAGTCTTGTAATTGATAATACCCTCTAAAGTTTAAGAAAAAACTCCCTTCGTTTAAAGCGGTGTTGACAGGATCGTATGGCGGGTTGGGTACTTCAGTGAATTTGTAGTCACTTTTATAGTTGACCATAGTCTCTTTTACATACTTGCTTAAAAAGAGGGTGGAAATACCCCATTTCTGCTCTGCACTACCTAAAATAGCGTTGTTATACCAGTTGGAGTTTATTGTGTATGGAAATCTCTCATAATTTTTTATTTTATTCCATATAGTCGCAAGCTGGTCGGCACTTTGCACTGAGAGACGCCCTATGAAGATATCGCTAATATCGTCATTACCAGCAAGTAATGTGTAGGGATGGTCCCCTGCAGTAACATCATCTGTATTATCTTTAAATTGCCAGAAGAATGGAACAGTCATAGCACCACCTACATTACCACTACCGATGATAATAACATACTCAGGTGGGTTCTCTAAATTATCGTAAGCATGCTTAATGTATGCCTGAATTTGATTTCTTGTCGGATATTGAGATGTATCGATCCTTCTTACTTCAAACCCTTTTTGGCGTTTCCACTCGTGAAATTCATCTATAGTTTCGACAAGAGTTTCTGTGTCGTGATGGACTATCAAGATGCTTCGTCTCTGATATTCTTTTGAGTAGTCACGGAATTGTTCATAGTTAAGAAAAGTTGCTTTATATAGGTTTTCGAAGCTTCTGGATAGTTTTAGAGGTGGATTGTCAAGTTCGTTTACACCAGTAGTGCTTGTATCGTATTCAACTCTAATTCTAATTTTTGTGTTGATAGTTAACTCTTCTCTTGCTGGGTTATATCTAAAAGGCAAGACGTTGATATTGATATATCTGTAGTCTCGCATAATGAGGGGCTGTCCCATTAGAGTAAGGCTGCTGGGATAAACAGTGTTCTTCTTATAAAACCCTTCATTAATGATAAAACCGTCTGTCTCTGAGATCTCTAAATCAGGTCCTTGAGAAGGGAATATTTTGATGTTGTTGATCATTTTTTTGTCAACTACGTTAACCTGCTGTAAAGAAACTTGACCTTTGTTGGGGATAGCTAACGAGAACGAAAAAATAGGGAGCTCAGGTAAACCTTCTTCCACTATCGGATCGGCAGATGGATGGAAAATCCGCTGATACTCCACATCGTTAACATTATTTGTTATCATTTCATAATCATCTAATTCAAATTCTACTTCGGTGTAGTTAGCACCACTGGAAATCAGATTAAATGGAGTTGTAAAGCCTTCTATAGGTACTATAGCAAAAAATAACAAGATTAGTAACGGTAGAAGGAATCTCTTCTCCTTTCTAAATTCATATCGCATTATGGCCTCCATGTAATATATCTAATGTTCTTCGTAATTTTTCAGACTATCTACTTATAGTCAAGCAAGAAATGTGCCAACTGATCGTAATCGGCTTATACCTTTGATAAGAGAGAGGTATAAAAGGCCGACTATCAGAGTTGTTGGCGGCAGTCCTCGAATAAATAGATTGTCATATGTCATATATAGTTGCATCTTTATCACGTTCATCATATAATAAGTACAATTGAAGTATACTCCAAGAAAAAAATCAACACTATGTCTATCCTTAAAACAGGCTGTTCGTTAGTGTGTTGGTCGTTGATTTGACAAGCATTGATTATGGTAAAGTCAAATCAAAACAGAGAGATATCGCTCATCTTAGAGTTGAGAAGAGATTCTAATATGAAATATTTGTTGACAAAGATACAGAGCAGATTTAACGAGTAATAGGCGCATGTAGTGAAAGTTTAAGTGAAAGTGACGGATAACTCAACCAAAAGAGTTGATTCTTGCTTTGCTTTTACAAGCAGTGATGTTACATTATAGAGGTTCGCTATTTTGTTCTTAGAAAAAGTAGTGGTAAAATGTGTTACCCAAGAGTAAAAAAGATATTATAACCCCAGGAGGTCTAGGATGAAAAGGAGTTTATTTGTATGCCTAATGCTAATAGGTATCATTGGATCAATGTTTGCCTTCCCGTTCGGAAACTACGGTAATATAAGAGTTCCAGACGCTTATGTTATACCGCATCTGATGGGAGAAATCACTTTAGATAACTATATCTACCCTGAGAACAATCGTTCGGATGATGACTTTGCCTATAACTGGGCTGGGTCTATAAACGTAGGATTGTTAGGACATGGTGAAGTTGGACTCGTCGGTACAGGAGATAAAGTTTATCTCGGAAACCTTAAACTCAGACTCGTTGGTGAGACTAACGCATTGCCAGATATTGCTATCGGAATTGATAACCTGTTTTCCAAAGTGGGCGAGAGAAAGATTGGTAGAAAAGATATGATAGATGCAGGGAACTACAGAAGAAACTCTGTTTACTTTGCAGTATCAAAAACAATTTTTATGTCAGGATTACCAGCGATTGGCGATCTTCCCTTAAGAGCTACTATTGGTGCCGGTTCACATAGATTTAATGGAACGGTTAAGTTATCAAGACAGTTTGGTGGCCTGTTTGGGGCTTTGCAGGTAGAGCCTGTGGATAATTTTGCAATAATTACTGAGGTTGATGGTCATAATCTCAATGCTGGTTTTGGATATACCTATGCAAACTTCTCAACAAGATTATATCTATATAAGATTGAAGAGTGGAATAGGAGAGACCCAAAATTTGGACTTAGCTTCTCATACTTGATAGATCAATTTGCAACTGAAGGAAAAAGATCATACAAACCTACCCGCTCAGCTGGAACCGGATATAACCAAGGATATGATTACTACAATGATGGCTCATTTGACGAGCTTCAGAGAATTCGATATCAAAGACAAAGGGCTGAGAGGGAAATAGAAGAAATTAAGCGCTTGCTGGAAGAATAGTTGAAGTAGTAGTGTTCAAAGCTTTAAGGTCTATTAAGTTAGGTTGCTTTTCACCAGGAAAGCAGTGTGATGTGCAACTCCTTCACTGTATAAAGGATATTTAGTATGAAAAAGTATTATCTGTTGTTTTTGCTATTCGTGGTGATGTTTTCGATGGGTGTCAGAGATGCCTATTCCGAACAAGTCTACGATGAAACAGCAAAAGAAAAGGCGCTTATAGATTACTCTTATGAAGATTCCGAGTATTACCAGGAATATCAGGCTGAAAGAGATATAGTTCTGGAGCTATCCAGAAACGGTAATAGAGGGGAAATAAGCTCAAGATTCAATAGCTTGGCTTCAGAAATTGAAGAGAGTTACTTGCAACTTGAGATGTCTTTCATTAGAGATAAACATGATAGGATGCATTATGTGTATAAAGATATACAAGAGGTTGCAGACCAATATTATTTCTATGAAGCCCTTCTTAACTATTTAGTAGGGGATATTAAAACCACCAGAGAAAACTTAGAGTTACTCGTCGAAAAATATCCCTTTTCAAGAAAAATGAGACATGGAACTTTCTTGTTGCAAGCTATTTATGTTTACGAACAAGAGAATGAAATGTATGTAGAGCTCTTTAATAAGTTCCCTAAGTTTGCTACTCCTAAGAATAGATTCTGGCTTGGTCAAGCGTACTTCAACCTTGCTAAGTACGAAGAATCAAAGTTGATAATGCAGGACTTAGTTAACAATGATAAATATGGGCTCCGTTCTCAAGTTATATTGAGTATGGTTGACTATATTGAGGGTGGGCAAAATAACGCCATCAATAGCCTTGAAACGATTAAGCAAAAATTCAGCCCAGCCGACAAAGGTTACGAAGTCGCTGTGTTGTCGTTAGCTCGCCTTTATGGACTGCTTGGAGAGCATACGCTTTCTTTGGACTCTTATAATGAGTATCTGCAGCTTCTTAAAGGGGAACCAGTTAGCAACGAGATCATCTTCGAGATGGGGTTAGTCGCCAGAGATGCTGGTTATGTTGACCTTGCAAAAAATTATTTTTCTTCTAACACAAACAACTCTCCGAGTGCGCATCTATTTGACCGCTCGTTAGCAAACATAGCTACCATTATATCTGAATATGATAGCGTGGAAGATGGGATGACACTCCTTGAAGAGGCTATTATGCTTAATGAGGCCAATCGAGAAGCTTACCAAATAGAGAGGGATGCCTTAGAAGAGATAAAAGAGAGCTTAGAAGCTGTCATATATACTCCTACCGGCGCTAACAAGGGGAGACTCATTAGAGAGACAAGAGTTAATCTTGTAAAATTTATTGAGCTTCAAAATGTGAGAACATTAGGAGCAAAAGATGGAATTGAAAACTCAGTAGCTTATCGCTTACAGCTGATGAATGAAGAGTTTGTTAGCCTTGTTAAACTTATCCTTCAACTCGAAGAGTTAGTTGATAAAGTCGGAGATAAAAAGGAAGGAAGTGAGTCCTACAAAGTCCAAAGGATGCTCGAAGATATCGAGAACTTAAGGATAAGGGCTTACGTGCTGAAAATAATTGGTGAAGAGAATTTGCCGTTTGATTCTTCCCAAGGGGGTAGATGGCAGCCGATTAGATATGGGACTGACACTACGTTGTCGAGAAGAGAGAAAAAAGAAAGGAATCAACGATATCAACTTGCTCTTGACTTTGCTAAGAGAATTGTAGCTTTAGAGGATGAGCGAGAAGAAGCGGTTGAAGTTAACGACATCGATGAAATCGACAGAATAGATGAAGAGTTTGCTAATATTGAAGAAGATATTGAGTATACATTTGGAAATATTGATTTGTCAGATGAATTCGTTGGAAAAGTGGAAGAAGAACAAGATAAGCTGTCAACAGTATGGCACAATCTGAAGAAAAACAAAGATAAAGTAGTTGAATCCTATTACCAAGTTATAGCTAAAAAACTTAAGGATGTCAATGAAATATATTACTTAGAAGCGCATTTAGCCAACATTTATACAGGTGCTCTATATCAAAGCATTCAAGATAGCATTCTTAAAATGGATAATGAATATAGCTTTTCTCTTCTTGATGTACTGTTTCAAGAGGTATTGGAGAATGACCGTGAATTAGAAGATTTGATCGAACAATTTGAAGAAGAAGCGGTTCGAGGGGAGGAAATGTGAGGATTAATTATAAATTATCACTTGCACTTATCTTTGTGCTTATCTTCAGTAGCCTCTTAATGGGCGCAACTAAAGAGTCAGAGCTTAGAGCAAAAACGGAAGAGAACTTAAGAATTAAAACTAAAGCATATAATTCGATGCTCGAATATCTTAGAAGATCTCCTGACGCCGAAAAGTACGAAAGAATAGATGATTTATACTTTAAATTGGGAGAGCTGAGCGCTGATCTGTATCCAACCGATTCAGAACTCTCTCTTACATACTTTCGTAAAGTGCTGGAACTAAACCCTAAGTATCCTAATCGTGATGTGGTGCTCTATAATATAGGTTATTTGCAGTCAGACTTGCAAAAAAAGCTAAGAGATACACAACGTCAAAAAAGGGTAGAAGATATTATCACCGAAGGGAGATATGAGCCTATTTTGAAATGGGGCGAGTCCGAAAGATTGACACTGGACAATACTAAAGAAGCTATCGACGCTTACACAAAACTTGTGCTTGAAGAGTCCAACTCCAAATATTTCGAAGAAGCTCTGTTCCGTTTAGGAATTCTTTACTACGATATTGGTATGGATGATGACTATGAACCTGTATTTTACTACAACAAAGCAAAAGATATATTTGATGTCTTGGCTAAAGAAGATACCGACGGTTTTAGACATCTGAGCCTATACCAAAGAGCATGGTCGTACTTTAGTATCAATGATTTTGAAAATGCTATAGACGACTTTTGTAACGTACTTAGTATAATGAACGAGAATTCAAAGTTCAAAGTCTTTTTCGAAGAAGATGCTATCGAAAATATTGCGTATAGCTTGGTGCGTATGGATGGCTCAGATTACTCTGTTGCTTCCCATTCCGTCATATATGCAAAACAAAGATTACCTCAAATGCTTCAGAATGAACGCTATTTAACTACGATTCTATACCGTGTAATAGAGATTAAAAAACAGCTGAACGCTCCTTTCCACGCAGTGGATTACTATGAAGCGCTCTTGGAACTCTTCCCCAATAACTTAAAGAATCCCTCTATTGTAGAAGAAATAGTTAACCTATATACAACGTATGGCTATTTGTTCGCATCTGATAATGAGCTTAGGGATAAAGTAGTCGACCTAAAACAAAGATTGGCAGATAGCTTTAAAGGCAATTCAGGTTGGTATGAGACTAATAAAGAGATCAAAGGTTTTGATGAACAATTGCAAATAGTACGAGATTCTTATATATTCCTGGAACCAATGATATGGAATAGATTTGTAATTAACAGAAACTTAGATAACTATA
>JAJBBL010000007.1 GCA_020532365.1 Candidatus Cloacimonadota bacterium
ATCGTAAAACTTGAAGGTAATGCCTTTGATTTTATCCTTTGGGTTGTCTACAAAATCGTAGTTTAGCATTATTTTAGTTCGTTTTCCGTTAAGGAAAGTGGCTTGGGTCATAAAAACAAGGGGACGTCCATAGAGTAGCTGATTGTAGTCACCTTTATCATCTGGTTTATCAGAAAACTGGTAAGAGGGCATACTTGGAATTTCGGTTGAGTTAGTTACTGCCGGGGCTACAATCTCCGAGAAGGTTCGATTGCCGAGATAGTCGTCATATGACAGGATAAAGCGGTACTTTTCAGGGGTCTTCCAATCAAAATTGTAGTTGATTGAATTATGACAGTCTTCAAACTTGCCTTCGCTGTACTCTATATAGTGCAGATTAGGAAAGGTTGCGTTAGTGGTGTAAATAATTGTAGAGGGGTCTTTAAGGTTTGTTTCTGCCTCTTCGATGTTCTTCTTATCAATAGCTTCAATATACCTTTCCATTACTGCCATTTTATCTTCGGTAATGATGTGTACATTTCTTTGAAGTACTTGGTTTGAAATGGATGGGTCTGTCCATTCAAATTGAAGCCGGTTTTCGTCTTGGATTGTAGCAACTGAGAAGGAATATGGTTTTTCGGGTGAGTTTGGGAGCGGTATTCCTTCCACTATAGGTGCGTAGTCATAGTAGTGTCTTTTCTCATCGACTGCTAAAACGGTGTAGTAGTAAGGTTTATTTGGGATTATTGAGGCTAAAAAGCCGTCAAATTTGCGGAAGGGTAGTCCACCCATTATATCTCTACTGGTCTCATCATCTTCACTTATTTCTGAAGCATCTATTCTTTGGATTGAAAATAGTAGTTTATCTTAGGGATCATTGCCAAAACTGTGAAATCGTTCAGGTATTTACCAAAAACCTTTTGGTCTCGAGGCATTTTTCTGAAGAGCGGACTGTTTTCTTTCTGTTGAACCTCTCTCCGCAGTTTTGCAGGGGAGAAGAAATCGACAAACTCGCCGAAACCGGAGTCGGTATAGAATAATTTTGGTGAAGCAACACCGACCATTGGGTCTATCTCAATAGTACCGATATGGAACAGTGTGTCGGGGCTTGCGCCGCGGTAGACACGATACTCAATAATTCTATTCTCGGCTGGTAGCGGAGTCCAGGTAAGTGTCAGTCCATCTCCGTTGTCGTGTGGTACGTCATTAATCTCGAGGTCGGTAATAATATTTTTAGCCTTAGTAGCGTAGAGCGAAGAGATTGGCAGTATTATGGCAATTAAGAACAGTATTAAATAGCAATTACGATGTTTCAGCATAGTAAACTCCTTGAGCTGTAACCTTATTTTAACGGTAACTCTATCAAAGAATGCGGGAAACAGGCTAAGAGCTGTCCCCCGCAAAGTAACTTACGTATTTAAGATATATTAACTTAGATCAACTTTAAGAAGTCGTGGACTAAGAACTGTATTCTTCCGATCAGTAGCGATAGACGTGCCATCACAGTGTATCCAAAGGATGCACCGAAGCCGATCATCATATACCAGATACCGATTTTGGTGAACTTTCCGTAAACGCCTTCGTGTGATTTCGAGAAGAAGAAATAGAGAAGAATTGTGATAGTTCCGATGAAGATAATAAATGAGTTAATATCCATAATCGGAAGCATAGCACTTCTCATCTGAACGAGTACTGATGCGTGCATCGAAAGTGGTACACCCATACCGATGATACCCATTGAGAAGACAATTGGATATCTCGATAACCAAGCTAACTTTCTGTTAAATCGGAAGATGAAGAATGTACCTAAAATTGCTGGGAAGATAAGTGCATACTGTCTCTGTAAGAAGATCGGAGTGTACAAGAAGGGGATAAACACATTTTTATACACGAGTGGTATAGCATAACCCATTGATACGCCGACCAATAAGTGTTCAGCAAATCGATAAAACGGGTTATCTTTCCAGAGAAAAGAGAATATTGATAGCGTCAGAAACGCTGCTACTAAATTGCTTATATTTTCTAACATTGTAACCCCCTAATTCAACTCTTTGTTTCTGCGGCGTTCTATGAAGTAACCGATGTTTCCGATTACAATGAAAAGAATAATCAAAATGTGAACTACCGTCTGAGCGTTCATACCGATACGAGCCGCTTTAAACTTGTAGGGTACTGTATCGTCGGTGATTGAAACGTGTGTCGTACGGGCAATTTCACGACTAAATGGTTTATCGTGGATTGCAAATAAGTCTACCAGTTTCTCATATTCTGCAGCACCTTTGAGGCCGGCAAGTATACCAACAAGCTGTCCTGTCTGGATGTATGGATAAGCGTCAGCTGCCATAACTGCAGTGATACCTGCTGCGACGTTGACTCCGAAACGGGGTCTTGCGTAAACAAACCAAGAAGCACCAAAGCCTGACCCTGAGGTCTCTATCACAAGGTTCATTTCGTTATAGTTCTTAATTTTTTCCATCATCGGCAAGTTCGCAAGCTGTCTACCCTCAGCGTCAGTTTTCACAGCCTCAGATATATCGTCACCCATACCAAGAACTATAGGTAAGTAAAGAGCGCCTGGTTTATAACCAATGTTAATATAGTCGACCCCAGATTGGATATCTGGGAACTCTTCTTTTACGGTGTTTATAGCGTAGTCGACTAATGGAGCTGCCGTTTCCAAGAAGCAGATGGTGAAAACTTTAACTTTTCGCTGGAAGGCATGACGTAAGATAGCAACTTCCATTGGGAAGAGCTCAGACATAGTCGAAGCATCGTGCAAAAAGTCGATCATAATAGCACGATCGTCACGTCCTGCATATGAGTCAATCAACTGATATATATTTTCAGTCGGTGTAGTAGTGTAAGTTTTTGAGTCGAAGACGACTACCAAAGGTATAGTAATCGCAAGAGCAACTAAGAGGTAGATCCATCTTCTATCAAGAGCTTGTAATTTTTCAAAGAAATTCATAACAGTTTCTCCCCCTTAATTAGTCGCCACTACCGAGGTAAGTGCGTTCAATCCCGAGCATTATCTTTAGCGAAACCGCAGTTCCGCCGAGACCAACACCGAGTGCAACTCCACGTTTAGCTGCGAGGTTTGGAACGTTTAAGATCCAGTTCGAAATCTCTGGGATCCATTTGCTAATAGCCATTCCGATTGGAACTTGAGCAATCATAACAATGATAGCTGAAACTAAGAGCACAGTGGCCTCCGGTGATCTTGCCCGGAAAGCTTTATAAGCAGCAGACGCTATGTAGAACGCTAAAAGTGAAAACATAGTTGAAGACATAGGCATCTGTACGTTTTTGAACAGCCACATGTAAGGTGTACCCTGTTGAGTACCCCAAATAAAGCCAGAAGCACTGGTGAAAACAAGAGCACCAAGTGTCACAATACTGTATTGCCAGTTGGGCATTCTGCGTGAGATTTTACCCCAATGGACTGTAAAAAGGCTCATAACGCCTAAAACAACGGCGAAAGAGGTCATAGTTCTGACCCAGCTGAGCCACCATTGGTAGAAGTTATCCGATATTTTATGCGGAATAAATGTGTGTCCCACGAAAAGGAAGCATAAAATTATAACTAATGCTAAAGGAATCTGTCGTTTCATACTTTCTCCCCCTATTTATCAGGAAATATGTTGATTAAGAATGTTATCTTTGCCGTTGAAAGAGCCGTGCCCACAATTAAGAACACTAAAATGATGGCTTTTGTTACGTCAACAGCCTTTAAGTTGCCAATCATCATAGGATCTCGAGCTAAATAAGCCGACGCTCCATAAAGCTCCTCCCCTATAAGCGTGTAGTCACAGGTTGTGATAAAGAATGGAATCTGTGTGACTGCATCAGAGCCTGCAATCTGAACGGCGCCAATTGAGTTACCTGTTTCGGTCATCAAAAGTGCCTCTGCATAATACATACCCATATAGAAACAGGTAGCACATTTCTCACGAAGCATAACGCCGTTTACTCCTGCAACGAAAGCAAACTGGTCGGTTGTGATAAAGAAGACGCTCGACTTGTCATAGGTGTCAGGTCTTCCAGCTTCATAGTGCGCATCTTTGACGATTTCTTGTGCGATTGGCATCACTATATAGTCTCTAACAGGAACTATGATTTTAGTGTCGTATTCTGCCGCTTTAGTAGCTACTTTACCCAGAATTGATAAACCTGCCAAGGTGGCAACATCACCAATACCGGAAAGTCCAGGTTGGAAAAGAATTGGGCGACCCATTTCAGTCGCTCTACCAATAGCGTTGTCAATTTCTTGCAGCCCTGCAATAGGTCTGATGTACATATCGTGCCCTTTTTTGGCGCGTCTGATCATAAACCAAACAAGGAAACCAAAAAGAAGTGAGGCGATAAGTGTTGGTATACGCTCTTTGTTGAACCAGTTAGAGATTGGAATAAAGTAGTCGTTTCCTTCTTCGTCATGGAATATATCGGTCTCAACAAAGCCGGCATGACCGTCTGTTTTAACCATTCTGTACTGGAAGTGTCTGAGTTCATCTTCACGTCTCTTAGAGAGAAACTTCATTCTTTTCTTATTATTTGTAATGCTGTTGGCTTCCTGGAAGTATTCATTATTATTTGTATCAAGGTACCCCTGGTAGCGATTAATTTGAGCCTGTAGTTGAGCTTTTTCGTTCTCGTCTTCTACAGTAGCGAGCTTAGCTTCAGCATCTTTAATTTCTTTAGTATATTTTTCAATCTTGTGTTCTACCACTGAGAGATAAATGTCTGTGTTAACAGTCGTTTTTGTCTCTTTATCGTAATAGGCGTTGATTGAAGTATCTACAAGGAGTAGATTCTTGTCTAAATCGAATTCACCCACACCTTTGTAAACTGTAGTTTCATAGCGAACTATGTCATCTGCTTGTCGCATTACACCTGCTGAGCGAGTACTGAAGCGGAATGTTTCACTTGTGTAGGGTTTTTTGTATACGACGTATGAGTAGTCTTGTACCTTCTCGATTTTTTCACCATTCATATATAGTTCGAGTGGTTGGAAGGTACGATAATCTTCATCATATTGCATCTCTTGTTTAAGAACGTAGTCGGCAGGTACTTCTTCGCCAGCAGTTTTCATTCTAATCTCGAATGCTATTTTACGATTTATATCGTACTCAGGTGAGTCTGGCGAGTATTTCTTTGGTAGCGTGATGTTGAAGAGCAGGTCAGGATGGAATTCGTTAACGCTTGTAATGAGTGCACCTTCGTCGTCATAGATGTCAAAGTAGATGTTTCTGACTTTATAGTTACGATTTGTTTCAAAGTCGTAGTTAATAGTCAGTTTAGTCTTATCTTTATTCAAGAAAGATGAGTTAGTTAAGAATACAACGGGTTTCTCCCAGAATACGCACATATAGTCACCTTGGTCGTCTGGCTTGTCTGCGACGGTAAAGTTTGGAACTGTTGGCAGATGTTCTGAGCTGGTAACCATTAGTTTAGCGATATTAGAATAGCTGGTTCCACCGTACCAGTCTTCAAGTTGGAAAACGAAATGATAATTATCGACTTTATCTGAGTCGAAGCTTACATTAATACCGTTTTTCTCGTCGACTATTGAGTTCCCTTCTACTTTCAAAGAGACTGTATTCTCAGTGGTAAATGGGGTACTGAGAATCAATGAGCCTGGGTTTTTCTTAGTGGCTTTTATCTCTTCTATATCTGGGTCGTTAAATCGGTCAATTCTGTTTTGAACAATTAGGTTATGCTCGTCGTTGAATTCATGGTAAGCGTTAAGATCTTTATCGTGAACCAAGAAAATATTGTTGTTTCTAAGAAGGTCTGTGTTTAATGGTAAAGTCCACTCAAACTGTAGCTGATCTTTATCTTCTACATAAACTGAATGAAAGTTGCGGATCAATTCTGGGTCGTTAATCCTTGGAATACCCTCTACAATATCGGCGTATGGATAATATACACGACTCTCGTTCACTGCTATCACAGTGTAATAGTAGGGTTTGTTTGGGATTAGCTTTTTGAGTAGCGACTGAAATTGATCTAAGCGAAGACCTGCATAGAAGTTAGTTTCGTTATCAATCTTACGTTCGACCATCTTAGTCTTATAATAAAACGCGTCTTTAGGAATGACGCCAAGTATCGAATAGTCTTTCAGCATCGGTCCGATAATGTTAAGGTCTCTTGGAATGTTTCGATAAAGTGGGCTATCTTTATCTTGCTGAGCCTCTTTTCTCTGCTTAGCTGGAGAGCTGATGTCAACAAACATATTGTAACCATTGTCATAGTAGTTAACTCTTTCTCCAGGGAAGCCTGTTTGCGGGTTAACTGGTACGGAGCCTACAAAATAAAGGTTTTCTGGATTAGCACCTCTATAAACTCTGTACTCAATAATTCTTTTTTCAGGACCTAATGGTTTCCAGCTTACTTGAAGACCACTGCCATCATCGTTGGGAATATCATCCACGCGAAGATCTTGTACAACAAACTGTGCAGCGGTTTCAGATTTAGACTTAGAGTCCTTTGCCCAACTCGCTGGAGCAATATAAAAGAATAGACAAAATATTATCAGATACATCAGCGTAGTCTTGATTTGCGCTGAATTATTCTTCCACATTAATCCAGAAAAAGCAGATAAACGGCGTTTACCCTCTTTTTGGTTAATCATATTCATTCTCCTGTCTTGTGAGTAACCTCACCTTCATCTTTTGTTTTCTATAATCTGTATTAGTACTCATTTTTATCTTAAATTGTCCTGTATAGGTTATCGCATAACGATATTACGAATAGCATCAGACCCTTTACTCATCAAATCATCGTAGTATCTTGTCAAGCCTTTGAAGTCACCTTCTTCATTTTTTGGCACTGGTGGAGAAGGAACGTTGTCCATCCTTAATGGGTCAATAGCCTTGCCATTCAGATAAACAGTGTAGTGCAGATGGGGTCCTGTCGATAGACCAGTCGAGCCTACATAACCGATTACCTGATTTTGAGAAACTCTAACACCTTTTTTAATGCCTTCACCATATCGGCTTAAATGCCCGTATAATGTTTCATATCCGTTAGTGTGCCTAATCATAACTGTTTTGCCATATCCGCCAGTCATACCGTTGACCGTCGGATGTCCACCTTTCCACGCTGCGTGGCTTACAACTCCATCTGATGAGGCGACTACAGGAGTTCCAGTTGGTGCGGCAAAATCGACACCGTTATGTGGCCTTACTATCTTAAGTATTGGGTGATTTCTACCAGTAGAGAAATAAGAACTGATACGGGTGTAATTTAACGGTGATTTTAAGAATGCTTTCTTGAAAGACTTCCCTTCAGAGTCGTAATAGCCAACCCCGCCCTCTTTATTTTGATAGCGGTAAGCTCTCTTATTATAGTTGTTACCCTGATATTCAGCCGCTAAAATATTGCCGTATTGAACAAATTTACCGTCAACCATATACTGTTCGTATATTAAAGAGAATCGGTCACCTTGTCGAGGGTCGATAAAGAAGTCTAAGTCCCACTGAAAAATCTCGGCAAATCTTACTGTTAGATGAGGTCCTTCCCCTTGTTCAAACATAGCCTCGTAAAGAGAGCTTGTGATGACACCTTCAGTTTTACGGAGTACTGTTTCTGTTTTTAAAGTGTCGACTTTAGAGATGTAAAAACCGGTAGTATCAAGTGAAACGACATAGTTTTTAACTTTTTCTCGTACTGGATAATAGGTGAGGGAATGGATTACCTCAAGGGAGTCAATCTTTACATAAAAGCTGTCAGCTGGCTGGCATCTTCTTAAATCATACGTTGAGTTTAGTGCGTTTACTACTGGGTAAACAGCAGTACTTTTTAACCCTTTGCTTTGAAGAGCTTGAGCTAAGTTTTCGCCAGTGTTTACAGTGCCCCCAATATAGTTAAAGTGATCGATCTCTATATTGGATAGGTCGTCGATACGTCCTTTGCAAGAGGTTGACAGTAATGAAAAGAGTATTAGAAAAAAATGCAGACCTATAACTGAATAAGGAAAACGATTCTTCTCTTTACACAATTTTTTCATTAGTTCACCTCAAGTACCGACATTAAAAAATGCAGGTATCTCTCTCTATTTGCCTACGAACCTCGCGGTATAAAAAGGCGCTGACTATATTTATATTAAGGGTTATCATTATGTTCTTAGTACTTCCATAGTAAATTTGTCACGAACTTGGATAAAAAAACGGAGTAGTCCATTTTGTCAAATAAAAAGGTCTTTGGGGATTATTTCAGAGACTGTATAAATAGATCCGGTGACTACTACTATATCCTCTTTGTTGCAATTGTTCTGAGCGTATTCTACAGCTTTCTTGATGTCCTCTATGACTGTGTATGGGGTATTATGTTTTATTACAGACTCTATCTGGTCAGAAAGTTCTGCAGCTCTTTCGGAGTGATTCTTTGCGATGTAAATATGTGTCGCTACCTGACATAGCTTACTAATCATTGTTGCAAAATCTTTATCTTTTAGAATAGAGACTACTATATGCAAAGGGCGATTAGAGTAGAGGAGCTTAAGGTTGTTTACCAGATTATCGATACCCTCCTCGTTGTGTGCACAGTCGAGAATAGTCAAAGGGTTGTTATTGATTACTTGAAGACGTCCTGGCCAGTTTACTTGAGTCAAAGCTGCTCTTGCAGTTTGTTTATTAAAGGCTAACTTATTGGCCGAAAGATAGAATGAATAGGCAACGAGTGCCAGCGC
>JAJBBL010000023.1 GCA_020532365.1 Candidatus Cloacimonadota bacterium
CTTTGCTCTTCTTTTCTGTTACCGCTATTAAGAGTGCATTCTCTTTGCCGTACGGTTTTAAGTTGATACCAGCGTAGATTTTCTTGTCTAACAGTTTTTCAATGATTATTTGTGGGTCTATTGGAGTTGAGACGACAAATTCCTTGAAGAAAGGTGCATTAAAAGCTAATTTATAGCCTGGTATTTGTGCAATCTGCTCAGCTAAGTAGTGAGCTTTTGAGGTAGTCTGCTCAGCAATCTCTCTCATCCCCTCTTTACCTAATAAACTCATATAAACAGTAGCCGCCAAAGCACACAGCGCTTGATTACTACAGATATTAGAAGTGGCTTTTTCTCTTCGAATATGCTGCTCACGCGCCTGTAATGTCAATGAGTATGCTCTGTTACCATCGGCGTCAACAGTGCCACCAACTATACGTCCTGGCATTTGACGAGCTAAGCTCATCTTAGTTGCGAAGAAGCCTAAAAGTGGTCCTCCGTAAAATTGGCTATTGCCTAACACTTGTCCCTCTCCTACCACGATGTCAGCGTTATACTCGGATGGAGCATTAACTACAGCTAAAGAGATAGGGTCTGCTGCGACTATTAAGAGCGTATCTTTAAATTTATGAGTAATCTCGCTGACTTTAAAGCCGTCTTCAAGATTTCCAAAGAAGTTCGGAGTTTGGAGTACAACACAAGTGGTTTTATCATCGACAAGCTCTTCTAAAGCTGCATAGTCGGTAACTCCATCTTTTTGTGGAACTACTACAACCTCAATACCAATACCACAAACAAAGGCGTTAACTACTTCTAAGTAGTGCGGGTTAATTGTTCCAGCAATAACTGCTTTCATACGTTTATTTTTACGTACTGACATCAGTATCGCTTCAGCAACGGCAGTCGCTCCGTCATACATACTTGCATTGGCAATCTCCATTCCAGTAAGCTCGCATATAAGAGTCTGGAACTCATAGATTACCTGTAAAGTACCTTGGCTCACCTCTGCCTGGTAAGGGGTATAGGAGGTATGAAATTCTGGTCTCAAGACAATATGGTCAACAGCTGCAGGTACGAAATGATCGTAGATTCCCCCACCTAAGAAGGAATTTACCTTGCAGGTAGATGTGTTTTTGTCAGCCAGGTCACTTATCTTTTTGCTCATCTCCCATTCTGAATAAGCTTTCTCTAAATTAGTCTTACCGGTTTTACGAAACTCTTCCGGGATACTTTTGATAAGCTCTTCAAAAGAGGATACGCCAATTTCTTTGAGCATTTTCTGGCGATCTTGATCAGTGTTTGATATATACGGCATAAACTCTCCTCTGACTTAGTATTTCATTCACCTGTAAATCAATAATGACTATTCTGTCAAGTAATGAGCATGCATAATGCCTATCTGATTGATAGATATGAAGAAATAAAAAAGAATCGGCCGAACTGGTCGGCCGATTAACTGATCTCTACTTGATTAAAACCATCCTCTTGATGGATGAATAATTGGGTGTCTCCATACGATAAAAATAAACACCGCTACCGACTGACTTACCTTCACTGTCCCTACCATCCCACACAACTGAGTATGTACCTGCTGACGACACATCATCTACTAAAGTCTTGACCAATCTTCCTTTGATATTGTATATTTTTAGGCTGAGAGGTGTCCCCTCTTTTAATGAGTAGAAAATAGTAGTTTCAGGATTGAATGGATTCGGATAGTTACCCTTCAGCTCGGTGCTGAGCGGGAGTAGTGTTTCGTTAGCCCCCTTTGTAACCATCACCTCAACTCTGTTTGAAGGGTCTGAGCTTTGCTCTCCACCATATTTAACAGTAACGTAGTAAGAGTATTCCTCACTCACTAAAGTCTCGGTATCCAAGTAAAAGCAATCTTCTACCGGATTCTCATTGAGTAGTTCATCGTTACGATATACACTGTAACCTTTGAATTGAGATCCTTCTTTATCCTCTATAAAAGGCGCTTCCCAGCTCAACTCTACAGTGCCGTCACCTAAGAGCTCTGCTATTAAATCTGTGGGACCAAGTGTGCTGAAGTAAAACGCTTCTAATTCGTTTGAATAACCGTTGGTATGTTTAGCAGTCACTTTATAAGCGAGTAATCCTGCTGGGAGGTCATAATCGGTGTAATTAGTCTCCGCTACCTCTTCAGCGAGTATATTCTCGTTTCGTAAAACTGTGAAACCTTCAAAAGCACGGTCTGTTGAACCGTCCGGGTCTGTCTCCCCTGGAGTCCACTCCCAGCTCAACTGCACACACTTTTCGGAATCAGAATACTCTAAGCTTAGCGCATCAACTACGCTGATGACCTCGGTGTAACTGACTGCATTTGAGAATGACGGTATGGAGAGCACTTGATTTGTATATTCAGCCTTGATGGCATAACGATAATCGCCATTGAGCAAACTATCCCAATCATTATCGGCAAAGCTCGTTTGATCGGTTCTTCCAATCTCTTCAAACTCAACATCTATACCCTCTTCAATTAAACTGCGATATACAACATAACGTTCTAAAGATCTAACGCAGTTATCGGAATGTCCTTGGGTCTCATAATGATAACCTTTGGTGCGGAGCATAAGGTTTTTCTCGATACCGGTAGCTGAAGTATCTCTCCAATTGTTGTTTCGGTAGTCAACTGCCAGGTATTGAGTGCCCGCTTCAAAAGGGTATTCCTCATCTAAGCCGTCGTCTAACCCGAGACTAATATTGCCTTGATAGCTCAGGCCAAACAGAAAGCCATTAGTCGTTTCAATCGAGTGCGGTAATGCAAAGTAATTCCAACGATTGTCACGATTTGCCACCTCAAGCTCCTGGAAAAGAAGAGCGTCTGAATCAGGATTACCGTTCTCATCTAAGCCGAAAATAAAGATGTTAACTGTACTATGTGACTCTATCTCGTCAGACAGATACCAGCTTACTTCATAAAGAAGATGATTCCCTGTGAAGACCGTGCCGAAAACAGTGTAATTAGTGCCACTTGTTAGGCCTAATCGATCAGAATAAATACCGTTATCTCTTCGCATAGTATCGAAGTAGCCGAACGGTCTACCCCATGAGATGGAAGCTGTGTTGTCTGGACTAAGATTCGCGCTTACTCCGTAAGTTGGATATGCAATTTCATAAAGCACTATTCTCTCTAACTCTATATCTTCGGAGTAATGCTCGATAGAGAGCATATCTTCATATACTACATACCCTTCTGCCACTACCTTTAGCTCATAGCTAAAATTGGAGCGTACTTCGATAAACTCAAAATACCCCTCTTCATCGGTCGTAGTAGTAAACTCTTCTATCCCGGAAAGGGTAACGGTGGCACCATAGAGCCCTTCTTCAGGATAGTCTGTAGTGCTTATGTGACCAGAAACATTCATTCTGTGAAACTTCTCAATCTCTATTATGATCGGAGTGATTGCTCCTTGCTCAAGTTCAAATTCGTCAATATTTACCGAATGATAGTCCTCTTTGCTAACGACAATATTAACGGTATCAGCTGGAAGCGCATAGGCAAAGAAATACCCCTCTTCATCTGTATAAAGGGGGTAATCAATGCCTACAAACTCTATTCTGGCTCTATCAACTGGCAGTTCAGTTCCCTCTAAATAGACGTAACCCTCGATAGATGAAGCCTCCGCTTCGGGAAGTGAATAAGCGGCTACTATGTGCTTCGTCTCTATCAAAGTTCTTCTATTATCACCTTTCTCAGCATGCCCAGTTATCCCCCCTTTGTGGGTTATAAGGGGACTGGAGAAATGACCCACTCTTTGATGATCTATTCCGTCTTCGAAGTAAGCTCCCGGCTCATAGGTCATCACTGAACAATAATAGCCTCCGTCGTTACCTGCCCATCTCCAGCCTGAGGAATAAGAGCTTAAGCCTGGGCCAGGTTGATAGTTTTGAGAGGCAGCGTGACCTAATCCCATATTGTGCCCCACTTCGTGAACGAGTGTATAAGAATTGTGCGCTTGTTGAACTCTGACTACGTTCATTGCTGTACTTGGACTTCCTTGAGGAGTGTTAAGTAGAAACCCTATCCCACCTGCGTCGTCTAAAGGAGCTAAGAGTGTTATCTCGTCAGCACCACTAATTCTGCGCCATTCGTGTATTTCATCCATATACCCATCTTCTTTACCTTGCAGGCGATAGAGGTGATTACTGGCTGTACTGGACTCATCATAATCAACTTCTGCTGAGAAGACTAAGTTAAAGTTGATCATAGTCTCGCTATTATCGAAAGCATACTGCCCTTTCTCGATAGCTATTGCTATAGAATTCTCAATACCTGAGGCATAGAGATCAGCCCATTTTTTAGCAGCCGGTGTATACACCACCATAATATCAATATCTGCGTCATTACCGGGGCGCCCACCACCATTTTTCTGCTGCACTTTAATAGTCTGCTTAATCCTCGCTTGTTCGAAAGTGTTTCTTTCAGAGTCATCATCCTCTATTAATGGGATATACTTTTCGATCATATCTTTTTTCTTATAGTCGATCTCATAGAGCTGGTGTGATCTACTCGATGAATCGAAAGAGATCTCATACTCTTTACCTTTTTCAGGAATATCTATCACGCAAAGTGTCCGTTCATCGGTAGTACTGATCATCAAAGATCCAAAGTCATATCCTTCTATTCGGCCACGAATCGTATAAGAGCCATTCACATTAAGATTAACCCTATCTACTACTGCATAGAAATCAGTCTCCTCAAAGAGGTTAAGCTTAACTCTATCCCCTTTAAGAGCGTTCTGCTCAGTTGTTAAGTAGCTACTAAGTGTTACTTCTCCATATCTTTGCACGTCTTGCCTATTAGTGTTAAGACCTGCTGTAAAACCGTTTGTATAGTTGCGAACCTCACCTTGTCGTTCGACTAAATTGATTTCACGTCCACTACTTAGCTCACCGTTTTGCGCATATCCAGTGCTGGCAAAAACGATAAGTATGAGTACGAATAAGGTGAAGATCATTAAGTTACGATTCATTCAAACCTCCTGAAAGTTGTTTACTTTATTTATGTTTCTTAAAATTTATGATTAGCTTCTCAAGTATTTCTATAACTCCAGCTGTATTATTCAGAGCGCTTTTAAACACCCCACTTTGTGGATTCAATCCTTTATATTCGGTCATAGGTAATACTTTTTTATTATGTGCTGCAAAAGCTTCTTCTATCTTGGAAGAGCAGTTATTGGGCATAAAAGGATGATCTGCTCTGTAAAGGAAGTCCCAGTCATTGTATGAATCAGCGATAGCTATGATTTTTTTATCATTAAACATCCTCTCTATAGCCGTCCATTTTGTATACCCGAAGGGTACTATATCCACGGCGACATCGGAGTGTGTAACGAATATTTGCTTGTTTACTGGGTGATTTTCGAGAAGTTTTACAATCTTGCTATACAGTTTGTTAGGTAGAACCCCCTCGCTTTTATTTCGGGTAAACATACTGATGGAGCCAAGTCTTCTCGCAAAAAACAGTATGTCTCGATCTTGCTTAGCTTTAAGCTCTTTCTCGAGCGACTTGATTATCTCTATCTCCTCTTTTGTAGCTATCGTAATCTCTTTTACGCCGTCACTGAAGACAACTCCGTTTTCCAATATAAACCCATCGATAAGTTTATATAGGCTTTCTGGTACGTGCTCTTGTACAAAATGGAGATCATTTCCAGTTATAATAAGTATAGTAGCGTAGCGCTTTATCTGCTCGAGGATTTCTATTAGCTTGGTAACATCGGCTGAAGAGATGAGCCAATCTTCATTTAGTAGTGTGCCGTGCAGATCTATACCGATCACATATTCTTTATCGTAAGTGGCAAAATTCATTGTGTGTATTAGTCGAGCTTATCTTGTAGGTATTGGAGGAACTGTAAAGCTTCCAGTGGTGTAGCGTTATTGAGATCAAAATCTTTTATCTCATCTATATATTGATCGTTTTCTGAGTCTTTCCTATGTATTGCTTCAAAGATGTATAGCTGGTCGGACTCTTTTATCTCCTGTTTAGCAAATGCGGTAAGCCCTTGAGGACTCAGTTCTTGCTTTTCTAAGTTTTCCAAGATTTTACTCGCTCTTCTGATTACTTTATTTGGCACTCCGGCCAGTTTAGCAACTTGGATTCCGTAACTTTTATCTGCTCTCCCCCGCTCCACACGTCTCAAAAAGATCATCTCATCGTTCCATTCTTTCACGGCTATATTATAGTTTTTAACTCCGGGCAACACTTCTTCTAAGTCGGTAAGCTCGTGATAATGAGTAGCAAACAGCGTTTTAGCATTTATTTTACTCTCTTTAACGATATATTCTACTATAGCCCAAGCGAGGCTTAGTCCATCGAAAGTACTCGTCCCACGTCCAATCTCATCGAGTAAAATCAATGAATCTGGAGTAGCGCTATTGAGGATATTTGCAGTCTCTATCATTTCCACGAGGAAGGTACTCTGTCCCATAGCGAGGTTATCGGAGGCTCCAACACGGGTAAATATTTTGTCGAAGATAGGGAGTTCTGCAAGTGATGCGGGAACGAAGCTACCCATCTGTCCCATTATAGCAATAAGTCCGATTTGTCTCAGATAAGTTGACTTACCGGCCATATTAGGTCCTGTGATGAGGATTACTTTATTCTCTTTATTGTCGAGATAGACGTCGTTGGGGATATACTTTTCTTCTTCGAGTAGCTTTTCTATTACGGGGTGTCGGCACTCCTCTAATTTAAGCATCCCTTCTTGGTTAAACTTCGGTCTTGTATAGTTGTTATAGTAGGCAAGATAAGCCAAGGAGCCGAGCACATCGATTTTAGCGACGAGTTCAACATAGCTTTTGATGAGAGGTAAAAACTGCAGAAGGTTTTCTCGCACCTGTTTAAACAGCTCATATTCGATATTTTTTATTCTCTCTTCAGCCCCTAACACCTTTGATTCGTATTCTTTTAGCTGCGGAGAGATATATCTCTGGGAATTGACCAAAGTTTGCTTTGGAATATAGTATTCCGGCACTTTGTCTTTATGGGTATTGGTAACTTCAAGGAAGTAGCCAAATACTCTATTGTAGCCGACTTTTAGAGACGTAATACCGGTTTTCTTTCTCTCGCTCTCTTCAAGCTGAGCAATCCATCCTTTACCTTCGCGACTAATAAGTTTTAGCTCGTCCAGTTCAGGATTTATCCCTTCTCTTATGATCCCGCCAGCTGTGATCTGCATAGGTGGGTCATCGACAATGCTGCTCTTGATCAGCCCTGTAACGGCTGAGTAGTCAGAAATCCCTTCTCTAAGGTCTTGCAGGCAAGCAGTATGGAAGTTATCAAGATGTGTCTTAAGCAGGGTAGCGGCTTCCAGGTAATCGGCCAAAGCTACCATTTCGCGGGGATTAATTCTCAACGTTCCGATCTTACTAATCAGCCTACTCAAATCACCTATTTCTTTCAAGACTCCTCTAATTGCATCAGTTTGATTAATCTCCTCTTTTAGTTCTTGAACCCCGTCGAGTCGATAATTTATCTCATTGATATCGAGAAGGGGGCGCAACAGCCAATCGGCCAAAAGTCTTGACCCCATAGCTGTTTTAGTTTGATCTATAATGGAGATTAGGCTGTTTTGTCGTGACTGGAAGCGCATCGACTTCAGTAGTTCCAGGTTATGTCGTGAAATCTCATCTATTTGCAGATTGTTTTCGATCGAGTAGTATCTCAGCGAGTTAATATGCAGCATCTCATCTTTTTTCAAGGATTGGATATAAGCGAGCGCACCTCCAGCGGCAGTAAATCCGCACGTTTTGGTACTCCCCCCATATCCATCCAGAGTAAGCGTTGAGAGTTGTTTCTTAAGCAACACTTCAGCTTCGTCTGGGGTGAAAAGATATGAATCAAAAATCGCTAATTTATGTTTAAGTTCTTTAACTTTTTCGGTAAGATAACTGTAAGTTTCTTCATTGGGAACGATGATTTCTTGAGGATTGACCCTTAGAATCTCGTGCTTTATCTGTGAAGGGGCAAACTCTGTGAAGCTAAACTCGCCTGTCGAGATATCGACGTAAGCGAAGCCGACTCGGCGCATTTTCTCTGAGAAATAGATAGCAGCCAAGTAGTTATGCTCTTTCGTTTCCAAAAGATTATCGTCTAAGATTGCACCCGGTGTAATTATCTCAACGATGTCTCGCTTGACGAGCCCCACCGCTTGTTTAGGGTCTTCCACTTGTTCGCAGATGACTACTTTTTCACCAGCCTTGATCAGTTTTTCAACATAGGAGTCCAGACTGTGGTAAGGGAATCCAGCCATAGGCACCGGATTTGGGTCACTTTTATCTCGGGTGGTAAGGACGATACCTAATATTCGTGATACTTTTTCTGCGTCGGCAAAAAATGTTTCATAAAAATCACCCAACCGAAAGAGAATGACTTTATCGGGATGCTGATCCTTAAAGGATTGAAACTGTTTCAACATCGGGGTAAGTTTCACGTCGGGGGTAGCGCTTTTTTTAGCCATATTTAATCAATATTTAATCGGGAAAGAGTTGATGTTTAGTTTATTTTTCAACATATCTTGAGTGGTTTTAGCCTCTTCTAAGCCTTCAAAAGGACCGACGGCTACAACACTAAAGTCTTTGTCGTTAACTGTTTTCGTAAACACAATGTTAGTA
>JAJBBL010000135.1 GCA_020532365.1 Candidatus Cloacimonadota bacterium
GCCTTGTATAGAAGAAGCCAGATCTTCTTGGCTGATAAAAACTATGAAGAGGCGGAGAAAGATCTTCTTGCTATGCTTGACTTCGAGATTGATGAGATGCTACGTCGCGACATATTTATATACTTGGCTCAAATAAATGAACGAAACAGTAACTTTACATTAGCTGAAAATTACTACCGTAAAGCTGCTGAATATGCTGTCGATGTAGATGATGCAGAGAATATTAGAAATCACTACAGAAGACAGATGCAAAGCACAGCAAATGCTCTTTCACAAGATGAGTCTTACTCAGAAGCTGCTGAGGAATATCTGAGATTAGCTGCTGAGTTTAAAGAGATCGATAATGATAGAGCAGTAGGTTTGCAAAATCAAGCAGTAGATGTATATATTAAAGCAGGTGAATACCAGAAGGCTATTGACCTTTTGGTTGACATGTCCTCCCTAAGGGAAGAGATTGATGCAGTTTACTTCTTGTATAGTAAAGCTTGGGCTTTGGCCGATACATCACTTACTGATGATAGGCAGACTTTAGCACTTAAAAATGAGTTTGTCGATAAGTATCCATCGACAAATCAAGCTTTCATAATAAGATACGGGATTATAAATGAACTCTCCTCAAATGAGGATACTAAATATGAAGCGGGCGACCTTCTTTTAGTACTACATAACGAAGTGCGTGAAGGTAAAATCGATAATGATGATTATAAAGTCGAAGATATCTACTTTAATGCCTTAGACATTTATCATGAACATCCCGATAGAGATAAGGTTATGAATATGATGCTTGAGTTTGAAAGACTGTATCCTGAAGACTTAAGATCTAATGATTTACTTATTGTTGTAGCCCTCTATTACGATGAAGAGGGGAGAGATGAGGAGTTTGAAGAGCTGGCTAAATATTTGCATAAAAAAGATCCTGATTCTAACCTCTATGAAAGTATAGCACGTAAGAAAATCGTTAAGATTTATGAGGAAGCTACCGAGTATTTTGTCGAGAAAGAGTTCGATAAAATGTTTGCTAAGATTGACGAATTTGAGAACTTAGATGCGGAATATAGAAAAAACAACCTGAATTTACCTTTAGAAGACTTCTATTATGACTTCGATGCTTACAAAAATGCTTATGATGATATGAATAGATATCATGAGTATATAGCTGATATGAAAAAGCTCTACGAAGATACTATGAGCAATGTTGTTGAAGCCGAGCACGGAACCATCTTTAGAAGTAATATCTATACGACTTGGAACTCTCATCTTGTGGGTGGTGATAAAAGGTTAGATAAATTCGTCGATCGCTCAAGACAAGTAGAATCTGAAATACTCAGCCTATTTGAAGGTGAAAAAGATTTGGTCTATGATGTTATACCCGATGTCATTAAAGCTGAAGGTGTTTATATAATTGGCCGTGTATACGAACGTTTTTCTGAAACGGTAGAGGTACAGTTGAATAGATACCTATCAAGCTCTGTTGAAATGGTAGAGTTGAAAGATTATAGCGACGATGAATATCAGGCTACTAAGGATTATATTACAAACAACTATATCGTTCCATATGTTGAGTTCTTTCAAGAAAAAGCTAAAGATTGGTACAGACTGCTGTTGAGTACATTTGGCGATACAGATTTTGCATCAGAAGCTAAAGAAAGACTCTCCGAGCTGCCAAGTCAAATTGAGCATTCCTCAGTTAACTCAGATTATGACTGGGTTGCTGCATACGGTAATGCAGAAGCTATAAATACTGATAATTTAGTTTGGCATATGGTGGACGATGCAAGCGATAAAGTTGATATTGAACAAATTGTCGGAATTAAAGGTGATAATTCAATACCTATCTGGATTTCGGTCGGAATTGTTGATGAAGAGGCTGAAGAACTACCAACCAGCTTGCTCTTCAAAAAACAATTCGACACAAGTGATGGAGAGGTCGTTGAAGCTAATCTAAACTTTTTCAGTTATGGACGTAGCTCTATCTGGTTAAACGACCAGCTGATTGCATCAGACCTTGTCTTTGTGCAAGCTGATGAGAATACAGAGCTTAGTGCCCTAACTGTAGAAATAGATTCTTCAAGTATCAACAACGATGGCGTAAACATTCTTGTCGTACAGACAGAACTGCTCGATGAGAACGAGGCTATCGTTTTAGAACTTGACTTGATATCTAATAAATAGGTTGGAGGAGTCTATGAATAAAAAGCTCATACTTATGTTGATCTTGACAGTCGCCACCTTAGCGCTTTTTGCACAGAGTGCACAAAGGGGACAGGATTCAGGTCAAGTTACGAATCGATCAAACATTATTCTTATAGAAGAAGAAATCTTCGAAGCTGATATTGAGATAAGAGTTCCCGAAGGGGCTGTATTGCCACGAAGGAGAGTAGAAGAGATCAGTTATTCGCTAAGATTTTTACAAGAGCAATTTATTAAATCAAATAGATTGTTATATTAAATTAAAGGAGACTATTATGAAGAAGTTTATTTTAAGCGTGGTTGGTGTGTTTGCGGGGTTCTCCCTTTTCGCTCAAGAAGCGGGAAGCGTAAGTTTAGTTGAACTCTATAGCAGTGGAGGACTTTTCTCACATTTAATCGCTCTATTATTCCTGTGTGCTATAGTATATGGCGTAGTAAGATTTATTCAGTTAGCTGTAAAAGAAAAGCTCGATGCTAAAGCATTTTACTTGAAGCTTAAAGGTTACATAAAGAATGAAAGTTACGAAGAAGCAATCAAAGTCAGTGGAAACTTCAAAAACACTACATTAGGATATATCTTCTGGAGTGGTTTATCTGTATTCAACGATCAAAGAAAGAGCGGTGTAAAAGGTAGAGACCTTAAGAATGCACTTCAAAACTCTTTTGATGAAGCTGGCTTACAGACGATTTACAAATTGGACGCTGGCTTGTTCTGGTTTGACATTATAGCACAAGTGGCGACTCTGTTAGGTTTGCTTGGTACTATTTGGGGACTGATGGTTGCTTTCAAAGGATTAGCAGTTGCAGCACCAGTCGATCAGCAGAGAATATTGACACAAGGTATTCAGCAAGCAATGGGTACAACCGCTTTAGGTTTAAGTGCAGCAATACCAACTATGTTTATCAAAGGCTATCTCTCATCTAAGTCAGAGAAAATTATCAATGATATTGATGAGTATAGCGTTAAGATGATTAATCAGATTAATAGCTCAATAAAGGAATAATACTATGGCTTTTGGCGCATCACAACGAAGAATTCAGAAGAGCTCGGGTCCCGAAGACCTTAACCTCATTCCTATAATGAATTTCTTCATTACTATAATACCGATGCTGCTAGTTATCACAGTGACTGTCCATATGGCTTTATTATCATTAGACCTTTCTGCCAGTGGAGGCGGAGGGGGTGGTAGTGATGGATCAGGAGAAGGTGGCGCAGGAGCCGAAGAAAAGGTAAAGAAAATCGAATTGGTTATCTACAATAACAAATTTGAAGTTCGTGAAGAGGGTTCAAATACTCTTGTGTTAGATCAAGTAACTGATGGTTTAAACAATCTTTACGATTTTGCCACCTTAGGCTCGGTATTAATGGAAATCAAAAGTCGGAATGAGAATGTTAACGAGATCAGAGTCATACCATATCCTGACGTTCTTTATGACACATTGATCAAAGCTATAGATGTGTCTAAATTACAGGGATTTGTCGAAGTTAAGTATGAAAGTGTTAAACAGGGTATGATATAATACTGGGGGAATATGGCTATGAAAAAAATATCGAATAGAGTCAACCGTTCAGCCTCTGGTGGCCCGAGGAAATCAAGAGATAAAATTGATAAGGTCAAAAACCTGAATATCACCTCATTGGTTGATATTTTGACAATACTTCTTGTCTTTTTGATCAAAAATATCTCCGTCGATACCCTCAGGCTAACAGTGCCTGAAAATATGGACCTTCCCTCAACTGTATACACAGAAGATTTAGAGAGTAGTGGACAGGCGGTAGTTATAAAATTATATACCGACCAAATCCTTGTAGGAGCTGAAAATATTCGTGTTGGATCGCTTGACTCTTTTCTAAACGATGCTAAGGTTAGAAGAGAAATGCTTTCTTTTATGAATGAGCAAACACACCTGATTACATCACAAGAAGGTGATTTGAAACCACTACTGTTGATTCAGGCTGACACCAGAATCCAGTGTCGATACATTACCGACGTGGTTGCTTTAGGTGCTACAGCAGGATTTACCAGCATCTACTTCTCTTCTGTCAAAGGTGAAGACCCCATAGCGACCTATGGGATAGGAGACAAGGGGGCGTAATGAGTAAAAGTAAGATTCTCAGCTTGAAGTTGTTTTATAAGGGAAAAAACCTTGATATCGCCAGAGAAAATAGAGACATCAAGAATAAGTTTGTCATAGGTAGTGATAAACATATGTACTGGCAAATCTTGGATAAAAACTTCCCTAAAAAGCACCTGCTTGTCAAAAAGGTCAAAGATGATTTCAAGATGTTTATCAATAAAAACATGCAACTTACAGTTAATAAAGATGGCCAAGCTCTCAATGCAGACGCATTAAAAGCTCAAAATCTTCTGTCTGGCAATACACTAATGCTTGATAGAAATACTACCGGATCTATTAGCTTCTCTAACGATTGGCGAATAGAATACGAGTTTATTCAACCTTTTGTCACCGTGATGACCGATGAAGACAGAAGATTGATAGCATTATACCACAGAAGACCACCGCTCGGACGACAAGAGAAATTAGCAAGAAATCTATTGATTATTGCTTTCTTAGTAGTACTGATTGGTGGACTATTATTCGATAGACTCTATACACCACCTGTATACGAAAGAAGTATAGCAAGTAGAGTTAGTGTAGACGTTGCTCCAATAACATCCGTGGATACGGACTATGTTATGGAAGAGGTCGTTATCGAAGACATTGAGCCAGAACCTGTAGGCGATGAAACGAGTGCAAGTGATGCTACTGCAACAGGCGGAAGACACGGTGGTGCATCGAGCATTCTTGGATTCGACATAGGATCCGGAACGGGTGGTGGAGGACCTGCAATAGCAGTTGATAGAGGACCATCGGTTATAACTTATAGTGAACAAATAGTTGCTCGTGGCGCTGGTGGTGGCGGAAGCGGAGCAGGGCCAGGAAGAGGACCTGCAAGTACACCAGGTAGAGCGAGTAGTAACTTTGATGTAGGAGCTGCACCATCCTCCAGTGTAAAACCAGGTACCTTATTTGGTGGAGATGTTAGCGCGGCAAAGAAGCTTGGTATGAAAGAGGTCGACGCGAGTGTGCTCGGTGGCGTTACTGGTGAGATTCAGGCTGCTGAAATAATAACAACTGATCAGCTTGAAGCGCTTGCCAGAGCTAAACAGAGAGCTTTTGAGTATAATCTGGAAACAGTTGACGAGGCAAAAATCGAGTCTGCACCACAAGAGTATAAAGATGACTTGACCAATGTTAGACAGTATATTCAACCAAATATGAGACAGATTGACGACTTGTTTAAGCAGGAGACTCAGATTAGAAGAATATACGGCTCAATAGAGGTCACTCTTTACTTTTCACCCAGCGGCCAAGTTGAGGCAGTTGATATAAAAGAGAGAGCAGGCAGCTTTTTCACACCATCATTTAAAGCAAAGGCTACGGAAATTATGATGCAGTGGCGAGTACCAACCAAAAAACAATTGCCACCATATCGATTCCCGTATCGATTTCATTAATTAATATAGCAATACATACAAAAAGAGGGGCAAACAAAGTTTTGCCCCTCTTTTGTTTTATAACGACTATATTGAGTTCACACTCCGTAAACAATAAGTAGCTTGGTATCAATAAGGTTATTTTAAGATGCTATATAACGAGGTTAGCAGGTATACTGCTAAAAGGTAACCCTAAGGCTAAGCTTCCTGCTATCAATAGAAATAGAGAAATCATCAGCTGACCAATAATGACATTTCAAAAAACTTATACCGGTTCCCATCACAGCCCCCACCAGAACATCGGTAAGAAAATGTTCACCGGCAAGGATACGGCTGAGTCCTACCGATGTTGAAAGAAGATAAGAGGTTGCAATAACATAGTTATCTTTAACGGTATTTGCTTGATAATAGTAGGTGAAATAAGCGGCAGCGAAAGCAGTCGAGGTGTGTAATGAGTAAAAAGACATCTTTGCATCTTTACTTCGCTGCTTTTCATCAGGAGTTTCATCAAAATAAATATAAGGTCTACCCCTTAAAGTAAGGCTTTTTGTCCAATGTGCCACAGTAATCTGAGTAACAAGAATATCGCTAAGAACGAGAAAGTTATCCCAGTGAAACGGTTCATCATACATAGACCAAAAGGCTGTGGAGGCTAATGAGGCGAAGGTTAAAGCGGTTCCAAAAGAGTCGACTTTTTTATCATAAGGTTGCATTAACGTTCTATCTAAACCAAACACATCTTCTTTGGATAAGAGAGCAAGCGAGTCTGTATTATAAGGCTCAATGTTTTTATCTTGATATAGTTGATTCAGTAGATCCACTCCATTAGTTAGGATGATAGAACTGTAAATCATGCTTTTGTTTACTTCAAATACTTGTGCTTGAAGCGTGCTCGTAATAATAATTACGACTATAAGAGTGTAGATTCTTTTCATAAGTTTTGTTATAGGAAGCGGTTTAGATATATTTGGCGCTAACACAGCCTTATTAAGCGCTTCATCGTTCGAGTTATTTTTCGATTCCTTATTTGATTTACCCCAATTTGTACAGAGGGAATAAAATATCAAGGTATTTTTTGTTGACTTAAATCGTTCTAAGATTAGATGTTCTCTTAAAGAAATATGGGAGGTTAGATTGATAATGAGATTCAGGCGACTCGAACTAATATTGATTACACTTGTGGCATCAGTGTTTATGGTGTCTTGCTCTGATAATTATTACGGGTATAAGATTATCGACACCTCCTTGGAAAAAGTTATCACATTAGATAAGCTGACTAAAAAGTTGGTGGATTACGATATAATCGTGTTTGGTGATTTATCTGAATATGAAGAGCTTCAACACCTTAAGATTGAGCTAACTCGCAAATTACACCAACAGTTGGGTGAAATAGTGATTTCTATGGAGATATTTGAGCGAAATGATCAAGATACGTTAGATGACTATATAAGTGGAAATATAACGGAGGAACAGTTCCTGCACGATGTAAATATACCCGTAACCTATCAATATGACTATCGTCCAATAATTGAGTTTGCAAAAGAGGAAGGGTTGTCTGTAATCGCGTCAAATGCTCCACAAGATTATGTTAACGCGGTCGGTAAGTTTGGCTTAGATGTGTTGTACGAAGATACAGATTCCTATAAGCCACTCTACTACGCTGAGAATATGTATCTGGAAGACTTAAGTTATGAAGGTAAGTTCATTGAAAAAACGCTTTCAGATCCGTATGCGATATCGGATTTTACAGAAGAATCGTTAAGTAGTGTCTTGTCAAACATGTTTGAAGCACTCGTATTGGTTGACGATACAATGGCTGAGAGTATGATTATATATAGAAAGAGATTTCCTGGCACGAAAATCATTCATTTTAACGAGGATTTTCACAGTAATGAAAAAATAGGGGTTGTGACCAGACTATTGCGACGCGACTCCACCCTTAAAGTTGCTGTCTTGAGTCCAATTCTATTGAGGAGTGACGAGAAACTACAAAAAGCGAAGCGCCTCTATAATGTGGCCGATTATTTAATTCTTATCAAGGAATAAAGAAAATACTTTGGAGGAGATTATGGACCGTAAAGAAGCTTACATTTTCGCAATCGAAAGTGAAATTAAATCGAAAAACCTGTACGCACTTTTAGCTAATAGCTGTCTAAATGAAGAGGCTAAAAAGACGTTTTACCTCTTGGAAAAGATGGAAGGGATACACGAGGAAAAGTTAATAGAGGCTTATAAAAAAGAATTCAATCTGAAGAGCGTATCGTTTGACTCTACTATGATGCCCAAAGTAGATATTAGACGAAATCTATCCGATCCAAAAGCTGTATTGGACTACGCTGTCGATCGAGAACTTTCGATGGCTGATCAGTATGAGTACATGGCTGAGCAATCAGAAGACCCCGAAATGAAGAAGTTTTTTGAGTCACTCTACAGAGAAGAGCTTGATCACAAAGAGTTATTAGAAACAGAACTCGATCGAATTCATGGAACTGCTATTTGGTTTGATGAATCCGAGTTGAACGGTTTGATGGAGTATTAAGCTAAGTTTTGTGTGACAATATCTAAAGATTGACGTTTAGTAGTTAAAACGAGTCATATAGAGAGGGTGTATGCTGAAGAGAGTATCAATTCTGTTGGTTATCTGTGTTGGTTTGTCGAGTTTATGCGGAAGTTATTATGAAAGCTTAGAATTCGGTAAAAAGATGTATCGCGATGGTTTCTATACTGAAGCGAGTTTGGAGTTTGAAAAGATAGTTCAACTTGCGCCTAACTCGCTTGAAGCAGAAGAGTCTATCTTTCTCCTTGCCGAAATGAATAGAGAACAAGGCAATTACGCAGAC
>JAJBBL010000223.1 GCA_020532365.1 Candidatus Cloacimonadota bacterium
AGTTTGGCAGGCATAGGTTTACGCATAGCGATTACAGGTTAATTGATAAATTAAAGAGAAAACGGGGCGAGCAAGCCACGCCCCCTACATTTTGAAGAAAAAGTTTCTAAAAAAGAGCTCCGTGTAACCCCTTATATATATAGAGGGTGGTGAACGGAAGGATCGTTTAGATTGTGAAATATATGTCCTAATTTATGAGCGTGGGTAAATCAGGGTATTTACTTACCGTTTTTGTGTTTACCGTTGAGTGGTCTTATAATGGTTAGGATAGCGACACTATCTTCAAAATCGATCATTCGACTTGTACACTCTGTAGGGACTTCGTCACCTTGTCTATCGAAGATAATAGTTTCATAGACTATTTGTTCATCGTCATTCATCTCTTTTAGATATTCTTCTAACGTTGTTCTGAAGTTTTCTGGGTGGATGTCGAAAAAAGAGGTGTTTTGGAGGTCTTTGTCCATATAGCCGAGTACTTTGTTGACTGCGCCATTAGTCTCCAAAATACTCCCTTCTGTGGTATAGATGAAGATAGGGTCGGTAATGCAGTTGAATATTTTTTGGAATTTAGCTTCGGTGTTGCGGAGGCTTCTTTCTGTTTTGGTAAGTCGATCTTCCATATTGATTTGGTATACAACACGTTCGACAGACGAGGGTAGCAGGTCAAGGAATCCTTGTTCTTTGACTAAGTAGTCTTTAGCTCCGAGTTTCATCATTTCGATAATCACTTTTTCATCACCGGGTGGTGACATAATTATGAATGGTATATCTTGGTTATTATCTCTGATGGTATTGATTATTTCTTTAGCGGTCATATCGGGTAGTTTATATTCCATAAGGAGGATGCTATCGGTATTTTCTAAGGCGTAGAAAACGGCTGCGCTACCGTATGCTATAACTTTAGTGTTATACCCTTCATTGGTGAGGGTTTTGGCGATCATTTTGCCGACATTTTCGTTATCTTCGACGATAATGATCTTCTTTGTGTTTTTTATTTCAGCTAAAACTGCGTTCATTAATTCCTCTATTAAAGCAAAGGGGTGCAGAACACCCCTTTTACTTAAAGATATTCATACTGTATGGGACGTTATTATTCTTCGTTTTCATCCTTAGGTTTTTCTACTGTTTTTTTATAGAAAGTGATTCTGACATCCATTTCGCTCAAGATAGGGTAGAAGTCATTGATATAGCTTTTAATGGTATCTTCGAGGTTTTTCTCACCTTCGATGACCTCTTCACTGAACCCGATTTTAAGGTCAATTTTGCCTGTGAGGAAGGTTTGGCTCATTGAGCAGGTCATAGTCGGTTTTTCGTGAGTAATATCTCTGAGGTATTCGGGTAGTGTTTTAGATAGTTTCAGTAATTCTCGTATGCGTCTGATAACCTTAAGAGAAAAGAAACCTAATGCTGCTATAGCCCCTGTTATTAGGATAAATTTGATAGTTTTCTTCATTTAACCCTCCTCCAGAAAGGTAAGTCTGTTATACGCTATTTAGCGGTACAAAGATTTAATTCTGCCCCAAGAGGGTTTAGTTACACCGACATATATTTTTTTGATGTCGGATGCGCCTCTCGGATTAATTCGAAATTCGCCGTAACGATAGTCTACAACCCCAATAATTGTGGAAAAAGCGTCACCCTGTTTGAAAGGTAAAGTGTCGTCGCTATTCTTAAGAAACGAATTAGCTAAACGACAGATGCCTGTGCCGTCATCTATCAAAACTACACCTTTACGGCTATCTTCGCTAACGACTGTAACGTTTGATAGTTGAACTAAGACGCCTTCATAGCATTCGTTGTAAGCCAGCTCTGCGGTAGTTATTAAAGTGGGGCTGGGGAGTGGATTGTTGCGGCTGATAACCTTACAGCTCTTTACCGAGCGGATAGTAGTTAAACCGAATTGTTCGTGCACTTCACCTTGAATCGTTACTTGGTCACCGAGATTAACTGAATTTCCTCTATCGTTGATGAGGAGTCCGCTCCATTTACCACCTTCAGGGTGTGAGACAAAGAATCCACCGTTTAAGTAATCTTTAGCAAAGACGATTCCGGAGAGTTCAACTTTTTGATTTCTCATTTCGGAGGGGAAAGTGCCGTCAATACCGGCAGAGGTGGTATGTTGGATATCGAATATAGGGGTTTGTTCTGAGTATAAGAACACAGCGATCATCAATAAGGTGATGATTAGCAACCTCCGCATAAGTAACCTCCTATTATTCTTTTCTTGATCAGTAAACTCTGACAGACTAATTTGGTAGCCCCCTTAGTGCTTGTCAAGAACTAAGTTAAAGAAATATGGAATTATTAGCTTTTATTTCTAATCTTATTGATCGGTCGGCACGAAATCTGAGCCCTCTATAATAGGATTAAAGTGGCTCGAAGAGGGGTCTGTAGTGGCTATCACACGGAAAAATTGCATCGTGGATAATGGGGTAGTGTAAAAAGTTTGAGAAGTATTTGCAAGAGGCTCGCCCCAGCTCTCAGGGTGTGGAGAGTCCGATCCATATATTTTGTAAGATAAAGCGCTGGCGATCGGATTCCAGGTTAAAGTGCAAGTACCTGCTGCCTCGTCTATGGTTAGACTTACTTGTGGCTTGTTGATAGTGGTGACGAATACCCCTAAGTAAGGGCTACTGTCATTATAAGGATTTTCGTCACTCTCAAGAGAAGTTTTGCAATAGAGGAAATAGATGCCGTTTACGGTGGGTGTCCACTCTATATTAAACGTTTTTTTCTGCCCCGGGTTTATCGTCTGGTCGATAAAAAAGGTGTTGAGTACTATGTTGTCACGTCTTATTAGTTGCACCAAGAAGTTTTCTTGGGGTAATTGACCGCTGTTTTGGATTGTGACGGTAAACGTTGAGGTGGAGCCTGTGCCGATTAAGTTAGGTCCTTCAATTGAGATAGCGGCTAAATCGTTGTCAAGTATCGGTTCATATTCGTCTGCTCCGATATTAGGCGCTTCAGAGTCCCTTAAATCACCATCAATATCGTGTTCTATCCCGGCAATGGGGAGTCCGCCTCGGTAAAGCTGTCCACCATTGGAGTGGAGCTCTGTGGGTGAAGTATACTTGGGGTTGCCGACACGAGAGTTTGCATTTTTACCGTCAGAAGTTTGTAGCGAACCGAGGTTTATATGATGGGAGCCGAGCCATACAAATCGGGTGCCGTTACTGTAATAGTTGTTGTAATTGAAAAGTCTGAGTGACTGTGGGTTAGCTACATATAAAGCGTAACCGCTTCCGCCGCCAGTGTAGGCAAATGAGTTGTTCAATAGGTCGATATTGGTTGCTGAAGAGGTGCGGATAAACAGGCACGATTGAGTGTAGGTGGCGTTTGGCTGGTCCATATTAAAGCTATTGAAGTAGAAGCCGATATTGTCGACAGGGGCGTGGATGATTATTCCGGCAGTCCAGTTTGAGGAGTAGGTGAAGCCGCCACCGATCATATTGTTGGCAAAAATGGCTGTTTCGCCGTCATTGATATGTCCACCTGAGGTAATAAATACGTTGTAGCTGCCCCATTCTATTCCATAGGCGCGCGCTTTGATAATTCTGTTGTTAGTGAACTTGAAGGCACCTTTAGTGTACTCTAAATAAATACCTTTGTTCATTGTATCACCAGACACGTTCATCTCAATTAAATTTGAGTCGAAGCAAAATGAATCTACATACGAGAGGATTACCCCTGCATACCTAAGGTCGTTAAACTTGTTATTATGGATGCAAACGCCTTGAGAATAAAGGTCTTCTTTGCCGTAAATCGAAAGGGCTATATATCCATTGGTAAAGTTGTTTCTTTCGATGAGGAGGTTATTTACGTTGTTCCCTTGCTCGTTGATATTGCTCGTGCTACTTGATGCTATTATATGATAAAAACTGCCGTGTGGGTCGTCGAACAGACACTCAGAGATTGTGATGTGTTCACAGTTATTGAATAGGTGAATACCCCAATGGTAGGTTGTGAACTCGTTGGATTTGATTGTCAGATTAGAGATCTGGATGTGTTTAGCTCTGTTGAGTCTGATGACATACGGATTCCAGGAGTTACTATTGATAGAGGTGATAATCGTATTTGCAGGGGAATCTTTACTGGTAAAGATAACCTTGCTGTCGGCGTCGGTACCAGGGATTAAACCGATTTGAATCTGTTCGATGTAAGTACCTGGCTCAATTTCGATGGTGACATCGCCATCCCCTCTAATTCCACGAGCAGTTAGGTCGTCGACCGCCTTTTGAATAGATAAATAGTCGCCAACATTGGGGGTTTGGCTAACTGTGTAGGTGCCTGATGATATCGGGGGCTGAATAGTGGTAAACGACCAGATAGGGGTGTTTTCTACAGGGGTGGCACCGTAGTCGTTATAAGGGATTACTCGCCAATAATAGGTGGTGTTCTCCTCTATATCAAGCTCGAAATAATTGTCTGAGCCGCTGTATATTAATTCCGTCGGAGTAGTAGCAGTTCCAAAGTATAGATAATAACCGATTGGAGGCTCGCCTTGTGATGAAGGCTCCCATTTTAAGGTAACCTCCGTTGGAACGTTTAACTCTCCGTCTGCCGGCTCAACTACGCTTGCACATAACGGTTCTGGATCACAAGTAGTGAACGACCAAATGGAACACTCTTCGGTAGCAGGGGAGCCACTGCTATTATAAGGGATTACTCGCCAGTAATAAGTAGTGCTAAACTCCTTGTTTGGGTTGGCAATCGTCAAACTATCGTCTTGGATGATGACTTCAGGGGGGGATAGAGTGTCGAAATAGACTAAATAGTTGCTGGGTGGCATTCCTAAAGGTGAGTCTGCCCAGTTTAGTGGCGTGTCTAAGAGAACATTCTTTGCACCATCTTTTGGTGAAAGGTTGACTACCGGATGGGGTGCAGTCGAGGCTACTACGCTTATATTGTCAATCGCCCACCAGCCGTTACTCGTGTTAGTAGCTTCGTAGCGCCAACGAATGTATAGAGTTGACTCGTTAGCCGCTATTGGGGTGAGGTTATATTGTGAGATAATGGGTGGATTTGGGTAGCCTATGTCGGTAGTTAATTCGTCAATATTACTCCAGTTGATACCGTCAATACTGACTGATAAGGTGGGGAGTGTGTAGGCTGAGGCACGGTGCTGATGCTCGAAAGTTAAAAGCACTTGAGTGGCATCTTCGCAGTTTAAAGCGGGAGAGATCAAGGTAAAAGTAGCGTCGTCGCTAATTGAAGCTTTATCAGCGATGGCAAAATGCTCATCAAAGTTACCACCTATGTTACGTGAGTATGGGTTGTCAAACTGCCAAGCATAGTTTCCGCCTAATTCGTCAAAGTTCTGCCAATCTGGCGAGACTGTGTCTATTGAAAAAAGCTCTTCGAAGGGGAGTGAGTAAGAGTTGGCAGTTGTAAAAGAGCGTATTATTGCGGTATCTGTTGAAGCTGCACCATACTCATTGTAAGGTATTACCTGCCAGTAATAGGTGGTGGCAAAGTTTAAGTTAGGTCGATATTCGACGTCTATCCCATCGTAAACCAACTCGGCTGGAGGGTTGACTCTGTCTAAATAAACTCTGAAGCCTGAGGCGGGTGTGCCTATATTGCTCGGCTCCCATTGTAGCGGGGTGTAGACGGGTACACTGCTTTTCTGATCTGGAGGGGAAAGTAGTGCCACTTGTTGAGGTGTTGCAGTGGTTGTTGAAAAGCGCCAGATAGGGCAATGATTGTGGTCTGCAGAGCCTGCGGAATTGTATGGTATTACTTGCCAATAATAGTCAGTAGCGAAGTCGAGGGTGGTTGTATATTCGGCCTCTGTTCCATTGTAAATTAGTTCTGTAGGAGGGGAAACGGTGCCGAGATATAGCTTATACCCTGTGGGCAGTTCACCTAAATTATATTCCCAACTAAAAGTAGTCGACGCTGGAAGATGTGTGGCATCGTTTGCCGGGGCTAACATCTTGGCCGGAAGAGGTTCTGCCGGGTTGGTAGTAAAAGACCAAATTGGACATATTGAGGATTCCGTTACCCCTTCACTGTTGTAAGGGATTACCTGCCAGTAATAGGTCTGATCGTTAACTAAGTCGGGACTAAATGCTGTCTGTAAACCGGTATAAACGAGTTCTGTAGGTGGAAAGGTCGTGCCTAAATAGAGATTGTAACCTAATGCTTCGGGACCAAAAGGTATACTCCCCCACTCTAATAAGGTATCTGTATGATTGTAGTATGAGTTGTCTGCCGGAGCAATCAAATAAGCGGGAAGGGGTCTGTCATTTAACGCTAAAACCTTAACGTTGTCGATTGCCCACCAATAAGCAATGCCGACAAAAGACCAACGAATGTATACGCTCCTCTCCCCTGCTGCAAAGCTCGTTATGTCATAGATAGCGAGCTCGGACTCAGATCCTTCACCTACATCCTGAGAAAACTCGTCGAGTGCCTCCCACGTTGCACCGTCTATACTGATGGATAAATAGCCACGACTACCGCTCCAGTGACGGTATTGATGGTCAAACACTAAAGAGATTCCGCTGGCGCTACTGCAGTCTATTGGTTGAGTTATAAGGCTGGCTGCTATGTTTGGATGTCCGTAATGAGCAGGGTCTATGATGGCGAAATGTTCGTCAAACTTACCTGTTATTATTCTGTTGGCAGGGTTATTGAATTCCCAAAGAAACTCGTTATCATTGCTATCGTTGATCCAGCCTGAAGGGAATGAAGCTGAAGAGAAATCTTCGTCCAGCAAGACCTGTCCGTAAAGACTTATAGATATTAATCCGATGAATAGGATCATAAACCCTATTGTTGCAAGATTAACTCGTCTTGACAGCTTCATAATATGATACCCTCTTTGATAAATTAGCTATCTAAAACTTAATAGCTTTTCACAAACGTAGGTTGATCGGTAGTGTATATCTGTCAAGTATTTATATCGACTGGAAGGGATCTGGAAGAGAGAATCTATGCAAAAACGGCCTAAGCTGAATTAGCCCAGGCCGTGCAAGAATTACGTCAAATGTAGTGCCTACTTCAAAAGCATCATCTTCCGCGTCTCGCGGTATGTAGGGGTTGACATCTGATAAAAATATATGCCTGAAGGGGCTGAATCGTCACTATCAGTCATACCGTCCCAAATAACCCTGTGGGTGCCTTTTGACCATGGGGTCGACGGAATTAAAGTGCGTATGAGCTGACCTCTGACATTGTAGATGCTTAGTTCTAATAAGTCTACATCATTCTTCAGACTGAAGTTGATAGTGGTTTCTGGATTGAACGGGTTAGGGAAGTTTGACCCTAACTTAGTTGAGTAGGTTAACTCTGGAGTGTCTGCCGATGTGCTCTGAGCGACATAAACTTCTACAGGTGGGGTCTTATCGTTATAAGGGTTCATATCTAAGTAGATTGAAGTTTGACCTTGGAGCTCATAGATGTCTGCCCTGGTAGGTGTCCACTCTAATGTATGAACCAATTCTTCGCCCGGCCAGATTGGCTCGTAAACGCTTAGAGAAGCGAGCTCTTCACCGTCAGTAGTCACTAAGCCTACATAGTAACTCGGTTCGTACATAACGCCGTAATTTACTATCGTTACTTCAAATTCGTAGGTGCCGCCGACTTCCATCTCTTCAGGAGCGGTTAGATTTATCGCTCCTAAATCATTGTTTAATATTGGTACATATTCGTCAGCACCTATACAAGGGTGTACTGGATCTCTGTCGTCACCGTCAATATCGTAATCGATCCCCTCAATCGGTGTGCCTGCCATATACAACAAGACACTGTTAGTGTGCAGATCAAATTCGTTTAAATAGTCGGGATCACCTATCCGAGAATTGAGGTTCTTACCGTCAACCTCTTGAAGCTCTTCTAAAGTGGTGACCAGGTTACCATAGTAGACGAAGTTTTGACCGCTACTGTAAAAACAGTTGTAGTCCATACGGTTGATCGACTGAGGCCATCCCAAAAAGGCATAGCCAGTACCGTTACCTAACATCGTGAAAGAGTTGTTAACAAAATCTAAATCCATAGAATCGGCGCCTAACATATATACCGCTGAAGCTGTGGTTCTATGGTCTAAGTTGACTAACAAGCTGTTGAAATAAAAGCCGACGTTGTATAGTGTGCCGTGTATGTGGATCGCAGAAGTCCAATTACTATTAGTCTCGAAGCCGCCACCGATCATATTGTTGGCTACTATTCCCTTGGTACCATCGGTCTTGTGTGAGCCAAAATATAAGCCGTACATCTTCGCATTGGTGATACGGTTACCGACGATCTGAAAGCCGCCATACGTGTTGTCAATATACATACCACGCGCATCCCTGGATGCATCTTCTGACATATCGATAACGTTGCCAGAACATTCAAAAGCCTCTAAGCCTCTGACTCGGATAGCATCCCAGGTTTGATCTTGAAATTTATTGCCAAGTACCCTGACGCCTGTAGAATAACCTCCAGTGGAAGGGCCGGCAATTGTGACGCCGCTGCTACCCTTGTTCATTAAGTTACCTTGGACTAAAAGGTCTTCAACGTTGTTGCCTGAG
>JAJBBL010000210.1 GCA_020532365.1 Candidatus Cloacimonadota bacterium
ATCTATTATTTCCGCATAGATATTGGTAGGTGGCAGAGCCCTTTCTAAGAGCACAATGTCTTCCAATAGTATATCTCCATACTCTACCTCAAGCTCAAAATAGATCTCTACATACCCACCCCTTTCCACCTCCACATTATAAGAGCGTCCACTATACACCTCAGCAATCTCAAAGTTTCCATCAGTATCGGTCACAGCCTCATAGTCTTGATAACCCATTAATCTTACTATCGCCCCCTCAAGCCCTACGTCTGGCCAATCGCTACCGACGACACGCCCATTTAGGCTAACCCTCTTAATAGTCGACATACCGAAGTTTACCTTACTATCCTGATCCTCGACGACGTCTACATTCTCGATAACTACGTCGTAATACCCAAATTTAACACCTTTAACTTTATGCAAGCCACCCTTTATATACTTAAACTCGTAATATCCAGACTCATCACTCTTGGCTTGAAATTCGCTCCCATCAACAGTTATAATAACCCCCGCTAATGGATTAGAAGACTCATCGGTCACATACCCCGAGATCGAACCCATACCCGACGTGATCATAAACAGCTCCGTATAAGGGACTCTCGACGACAGAGTACCCCCAATGATTTCGTCTGGGTTAAAGACCTCATCATCAGAGTGAATATTTCTCGAGCGGTATGGATAATCTTCCGTTATAGAGTAGTAAAACCTGTCAGTACTCGCATAAAAATCAATATCCATCGGACGTTGGACCATCACCACCAGGTTGCCCGAACCGCTATAGAAAAAGTAGCGATCTAACACAATCTCCAGCCAACCCTCCCCAGGCGCAATATCGATCCCCCCATCATAAACAAGTACCATCTCAGAGGAGGGGAGCCATTCATTAGAAAGGGTACTAATATTATCTTCAGCCATCCAGACCTTGATCGGTGTATTGATAATCTCCGACGTAAAATCATAAAAATAGCAGATCTTCTCCAATACCCCGCCATTATTAATCTCATCCTTATAGTAAATAGTCTGGGTCAGACTGTTTTTGTACCAAAAGTTCAAAGGTAACGTATAGTCCTTCTCTGTAGCCTCTCCGATCCGTATCGTTTGATTAGCCCCCGGAGTTGCCGTCACCTGGTTAGACCCTTCCGATTCTGCCAAACTATACAGAGCGGTTACGTAATAACTATACTCTCGGCCATTCTCAACCTCACTATCCCTGTAATTTGTCTCTATTATCGGTGTTTGAGTGATCAAAGCTTCATCACGATAGACGTTATAGCCGAGCAGTGCCCTACTTTCACTATTAGAAAGCCTTGAGCCGTTATCAGGAATCGGCGGTTGCCAAGAGAGGTTAACTACATTATTACTCGCCCCTGCCGCTAACCTACGTGGCGGCAGCGGCAACTCTTGAATCTCCACCTCGATAACCGATTGATCATCGATAACAACCTCATCTATTATATAAGGTTCAAAACCTGCCTTAGTTGCTATAACACTGTACCGCCCTAAAAGAATATTTCTAAACTCAGCTATCGAAGGGTGACCACCTTGCGTAACCTCACTATATGAGAGCGGCTTGCCATCCGGTGTCTCATCAAGATAAGTTAACTCCACCAAGCTACCCTCTCCGCTATCACCACTATCTACCGATAAATGAACATAGGCGACACCTGTATACCCTTTAGCAACCCAATTAGAGAGCGCCGGATCTGAAGTCACCCCATTTGTATAGAGCGCTCTGACCCCGTATCCATAATAACCATTCTCTATTGCAGACCACTCTTCATCGATAAACGTAGTGTCGCTAACTGTTCCTAAGCTCGACCATTCTTCAACATTGTCGAGCTCGTCGTAAGGGAAACGGTAGACTAAAAACTCTTCAAATCCTCGCTTCGAGCTACGTAAAGCGGCACCTCTTCCTCTACCCCTCAAACTCTGATCTATTATCTTGAAATCATCTATCGCTACCCCTTCATAAGCTATAGACTCATCAGATTGAAAACGAAACCGTAAATAAACACTCGGTTCGTTTGCCAAACCGGGTAGACTTGTCGAATACTCCTCCCATACACCGATTCGACCCGACCATTTTGGCCCTCTCAAAGGACCTAAACTACTCCGATTGTTGTAAAAACCATCATCACCTTCAACTTTCTCCCAGCTCCTACCACCATCGATTGAAGACTCCAAAATCATCGCATCAAAATTGTTCTCACAATATATGTTCAACCATACAGATAAGTAGGGTTCAGAAAAAAAGCTGAAGTTGAACTCCGGCGACTGTAGCCATACGTTAACCTGATTGTCGTAAGGTAAAGAGAGACGGGTCATAAAAGCGTTCTGACCACTATAGGCACTGCTGATATTTGATTGATTTGGGGTTCCACACTCCCATTGATCGACGCCACTGATGACGCCACTCGTCCAGCCCGACTCACCCCCTTCAAAATCATAAAAGTAATGCGTTACCGGAATCGGCATCCCCCAATTTAGTATTACCTGGCTGTCATCACTGTTTTGTGTAGCGGTTAATCTGTTTGGCGGGTAGGCGTTCTCTAAAAGAAGCAGGATGCCTAAATCGATATCCCCCTCCCTTATATAAACAGTCTCTGTTAAAGACTCATACCCCTCTATAGTCACCCTTAGCTGATACTCTTTTCCAGTAGCCACGCTATAAAGATTGAAATACCCCGCTTCATCCGTTATAGCATTATAAGTCACCTCCCCCATTAGTGTGACATTAGCACTCGGAAGACCGTTTTCGGGCCAATCACTACCCACTACACGACCAGTCAAATCAGTATATGAACGAGTGTTACCGGAGCTTGCATTTTTTTCAATGTCGTCCAAAGAAAATAAAGCCCCGCTACCACAGAATAAGAGCAAGACACCAATGAATAGCACGACAATAAATTTTGAATAATTACGTCTCATCAATCTGCATCCATCGATTTTGCTTCTCTGATATAAATACATCTAACCACTTTTCTCCCCCCGATCCTTACCTCTGTTTCCTGACTATTGCCAAACACAAAATAACCTCTGCTGTCAATCACTTTCTTGCCTGCCAGTTTTTGAATAATTTCGCCCCATTTTGAGTTTTAATTCATATTTTATACTTTTCGCCGATATTGCCCGCCCTTCTAACCTCTATTTAGCTGTCATTCCGCACTTTACACAAATGCTTCCTACTGGCAAGTAAGGAGAATAGTCGTAGGCGGCCCTAATCCGCCTACGACTATTCCCCTTGTATTCCTATAGGATGTAGGTGATTTTTTGGAGAGTGATTTGCCTGACGCGAGATCATCAATACAACATCGAATTGTAGGGGCTGGGCTTGCTCTGCCCGAGATCATTAAAAAAGTAAGGATAAGGTATTTGATATCGAAACATTAAACGGTTACACCTGACGAGAAATGTCGAAACGACGTTTATGGGTAACCTAATAAACAAACAAAAAAAGGATAACAAACACTATAATTTAGGTTCCTAATAACTCTTGAAATCTTAACGAAAAAGCTCTGGCTGGTGGAAAACTCCACCCATACAGGGCAAACCAATGACTTGTCGCTTATTTATGACAAATATTCTTTTCGTGTCACATATCAATGTCATTGCAATCCAGCTGAATAATGAGCAAATAGGGTATACACCGTCCTTAAATAAAAACAACGATAAACTTAACTACCTATATATAAGATAGTTACGTTGCCCAACTACTATTACTGCAAAATTATTTACTATGATTGGCACACTTATTGCCTATATATGTGGATAGCTATAAACCCTATAAAGGAGGAAAGAATGGGACAACAGCAAATCTTATTAATCGTACTTAGTGTAATTTTAGTTGGTATCGCTATCGCAGTCGGTATCACAATGTTTAAAGCTCAAGCTGAGCAAAGTAATATTGATGCAATCGCAGCAGACTTAAACAACCTTGGTGCAATGGCATATCAATACTCAATTAGACCAGTATCAATGGGCGGTGGATTTGGCGACTCAGGAAAATCATATGAAGGTTTTACAATTCCCGCCGGAATGGATTCAAATTCGAATGGAAAATACTATGTGGCAACTGGAGTAACGGCAACAAGTATTACATTAGTCGCTCAATCAGCAACAGACGATGATATAATTAAAAAACTTGAAGTTGATAAAGATGGGAAAATGACTCTCAGTGATGGTGCAGCTTCCGATATACCTGGTAGCGGTGGTAATGACTAATTAGATTCAAGCAATTTAAAAAGGCCCATTAATGGGCCTTTTTTATTTCTAATCTTCTAATTATATTCTTCTATTTAGTCCCAGCCGTTCATTTCGAACTCATCTTCAAGCTCTAAGTTATCGTTGTAAGTAGCGGCTATAGTAGCCCCTTCATAGATTTTAGATGTAGCTGTTATAGTGATTTGAGTGAAGTCATTGTTAATCTCTATTAAGTATTCAGCGTTATTGTTATCAGTAATTTCTGTAGGAGGATTAAATCCTTTAAAACTACCGTTTCCTCCCCCTAACATATCAGGTTTTAAACGATGCTGATAAGCTAAGGATCCAATAGTAATTATATCAAGAATAATTGCATCCTGATTTGATGTTAATGAGTAGCTCTTGAACATGGTAATACCGACTGCTATCGATATACCGACCAGAATCACGCTAAGCACGATTAACAATATTTGTTGTTGTCCCATAGGTTTACCCCCTTTTTATAATCTACAACACACTAAGAAAATAATCAATTCTACCCCTGGAGGCAAAGAATATTTTTTTGGTTTAACATTTAGATAGAGCAATAGCGTATCACGTTTTCATTGCTTCTCAACCCCTCGGTTCTTACGGAGGGGTTTTGTGTTTAAGAAATAAAATAAAAACTTACAAACAGGTTAATTGACGCTAAACCTTCTTATTTTTTCTCCCAGCCTTCCATTATGTAACCGGTGCTTGAGCTGCTGGGTCCTTTACCGAATTCCATTCCCTCTACATTACTAAGGTCGTTAATGAGGTTAAGATTAAGATCGTAGTATGCTGTTATTGTGGCAGAATCGTAGCTATTTGAAGTACCGATAATTTCGATAGCTTTTCCATCTTGCAAGATTCTGACGTTATATTTTGCGTTAGAGTTTTCACTGGAGTGGCTTGGTAGGGTAAAGTTATTGAAAGATCCATTTCCTCCCCCCAACGTGCTTGGTTTAAGTCGATACTGATAAGCTGTTGAGGCTATATTCATAATATCGTAAACGATAGCGTCTTGGTTAGCAGTCAAGGCATATGATTTAAACATAGATATTCCGACGCTTACGGATACACCGACGAGAATTACGCTAAGAACAATAAGTAATATTTGCTGCTGTCCCATAACACCTCCATTCTATTAATTTGCTAAAGGGGCTGTCTACACTCCTAAGCGTAACCAATCTAATACTGGTAAAAAGTATGTCAATATTTATTTTACCGCTTGCCTCGAGAAATTCAGCCATAATGCCCTTCAACCCCCTATTACTCCTATATTCCATAGCATTACGTTAATTATAGCTTGACTTCAACACCTATTTAATTATTATTTAGCCAAATAGATTGAAAGGAATTAAACGATGAATTTAGGACAAACTTTGCTCGCTCTGCTTGCACTGGCACTGCTCGTTACTATCTCGCTGAGCATAAATAAAGCAAGATTTGCTTCGACCGAAAGAACTATCGAATTGCAAGTCGAGTTAGAAGCAATTAACTATGGGCAGTCTGTTATGGAAATTATCTCTAACCGAGCTAATACCGAAGAGGGGTATAACAGTTTAGAAGATAAATTCAATAATTGGACTGGAAACCAAAAGGTTAGCGACGGCTCAGGGCAAACCCTCTATTCTAAAGTAATAGTTGAGTCAGAAGCTGACAATACGCCGCTACACGAGGTGCCCTACAAATTTGTCCGCGTCACCGTTTATGCCGATCCAGCCTATGAAAAGCAATTAGTGGAATACAAATCAGCGTTTAACCGCTGGTGGTAAAGGGGTTTTCAATTATGGCACCAATGTTGGATATTTTACAGTCTGTCATCGTAGCAGGGATAATAGTCTTGCTTGTTTTAGGTATACATCTTATGACTATGAAAACGGGCACTGAAAACCGAGTGCTGCAAGAGATGCAAGGGCTGTTAGATGTCGGGATGGAGGTCTTTCAAGAAGAGTTTCGTCATCTTGATCATTTTACTTCTGACCGCCTGAAGCCTGATGCTAATGACCTCTACTTCAACAATACTAATGGCGAAATAGTGTATATCAAAAATCATACCGACTCTCTTACCATTACTAAAACTAAGCCAGGTAGCCAAACATCTACCGGAACCGTTAAACAGGCGAATGGGAAAAACTCTGTTGATCTGAATGGATCTCCATCAGTACCAACACTCGCCATTATAAAAATAACCTCCTCTACACCTGGACGAAATCAAACTAAACTAATTAGCTCTTATAGTTCAGGGGCAAGACGAGTCAATATCGTCGGCGAATGGGATATTTTACCCACCAGTGACGATACTTATCAAATCATCTCCGTAGCTGAACAGAAAAAGCATTCCTACCGTCTAAACCTGTTAGACCGAAAACCTGATATCTATACCTTTAACCTTAAACAAATTGATGAAAATGGCTCGATCGTCACACCCGGAGGAGCTACTATAAACGCTGACAATATAGATGTTATAAACGTTAGCTTAACTATCGCCAGTAGAGAAAAAGACCTCTACCAAGACCACCCTCAACAGTTCACCTCAAGCATCCAAAAAGACTTTTTCCTCAGAGGGTACCGACTGGTTACCGGAGAATAAAATGAATAATCCTTTACTGCTAACCCTTTTCAAAGACTTAAAAGGAGTGTAATTATGGGCAGATACGCAATTATCGTGGTGATGGCACTTATACTTATCCTATCCTACTTCGTTATCAGCTCCACCAGAACAAGTACTATAAGCTCAGAAAGAAACGTTGAATCGTTCCACCTTAGCGCTGGGAAAAATATCGCCAATAGCGCTGCACAAATTGCAGTCAAAAATATTAAAGATGGAACTTGGACAGTGGCAAACGGTACCGAACAATACTTTACCACCGGAACTGATAACTTCCAAGCCTCTAATACACTCGGCGGACGATATAAAATTAAAATAAGAAACGATAACGATGTATATACCGTCTCCGCTACCGGCATCGGAGGACTGACCAATAACGAATACGCTAAACCGTATGAAGTGACCGTTAAACTGAGCGTCACCGCTGAACAGGGAACTGCCACCACCCCAAGCTTGCCACCATTCGACCACGCTGTGTTTTCTAAAGGATCTTTAAAGTTAACTTCCGGCACTGTTGATGGGAACGTCGGCTCGAATTCTATTAGTCCTGGAGGTATTTCACTTGATTGGGGCATAATACTTAATGGTGATATATCAATTGGTCCATCTGGTGACCCTTCGAAAGTAGTGGTAACACCAGCATGGTCAAACCTTATCCATGGTAGTATAACCAATCTAACCGAAACCAGAAATTACCAACTACCTCCGTTCCCTGATTATCCTGGTGGCCTGCCAAACAGAGGGAATTTCACCACACCTCAGGAAAAGCCCTATAGTATAAATGCTGATGGATACTACAACAATTTTGAAATTATTGCTGATAGAAAGGTTACGATAGACTTAGGAGGAGGAGACCGAATTATTCGAGTAAAAACGCTAAATATTCTCCAAGGGCATATCGAAGTTTCTAACATAGGTGCAAACGGCAGGCTTTTTCTCTATATTGAAGACAAATTTGTACTTAATGGCGATAGTTCAATAAACAAAGGTGGACAACCAGATAGAGTGCAAATGTATTATTCAGGAACTACTTCTATCAATAGTGGAGGCAATACGCGCGTTAGAGCTTCAATATATGTTCAAAAGGCTGATATATATATGGGTGGTTCTGCCGGAGCCTTGGGAAACATTATATCGGGAGGAGAGAAAATCGAAATCTCGGGTGGTGCGAGTATCTCTGCTGACGCAAAAAAAATAGTATCAGTACTATACGCACCTCAAGCTAATGTAGTAATTCGTGGCGGTGGTTATGTTAATGGCGCTATAATAGCAGAGTCAGTTGAAGTTAGCGGGGGAGGCAAAATCGAGTATAGTGGCATCTTTGAAGACTCCATTCCAGATTTGGAAGATATTGAACCTGAAGAGGATGAAAGTTCAAGCTCAGAGGAGATAGTAACTGGTATTCAGATTCTGCAATGGAATTAGTGCAGTTTGACCTTAAAACATTAAAATTTGTTTACAGTATATACTAACTCTAATAAATTGGTGGCTATTGAATGGTCTGACCATAAATCGTGTTAAAGTTAAATATAATATATAATTGAAGGCGGGATTATGAAGCTTAGAAACATTGCTCTATTTTTTTTCGTGTTAAGTATATTGCTCCTTACCATAGGCTGTGATGAAGTACCAACTAAACCAGATATAGATTCTCC